>JANWYZ010000189.1 GCA_025054895.1 bacterium
TCACAACCCCCTCTTTTTCCAATTCGCGCCTTGGTACCGGCACTCCTGTTGGTGTTTGACAGCGGTAACTTTGTCAGGTATACTACCCCCAGACGGCGTTCAAAGGAGGACGCCACCCCGACGATGGACGTGTGCCTCAGTATATGGAGTTTCGCTCTGGACTTTCAGCGGCACCGTATGGACATTGCGCGCTTCGCCGCCGTCGCCCACGAACTGGGTTTGGATACTGTAGAGCTGGTAGACTACATCTGGTTGTCGGCGGGGCAGCCGCTGCACTCTCTTCGCGACGCCGGTCTGCGTGTGTGCGCCTACGACACTGCTACCGATTTCGTACACATTGACCCTGCTCTCAGACAGCAGCAAGTCAAGCTGGCTTATGCGGCAGTAGAGGAGGCCGTGCGTTTAGGAGCTCGGCTGGTGAGGTTGCTGCCCGGGCGGCTGAAGGAAGGTGTTACGTACGAGGACGCCTTACAGATGGTCATTGAGTCGATGTCCTCGGTGGCGCGTTACGCTCACAACGTCGGTGTAACAGCAGTGCTGGAGCCCCATGAGGACGTAGTAAACTCTGCCCACACCTTGAGATATGTTGCCGAGCAGGTGAACTCGGCTGCTTTTGGAATTAACGCCGACGTATGCACCTTTCTATTGATGGGGCTCGATCCTGTGCGCGAGTGCGCTGCGATTGGCGACATCTGTAAACTTGCTCATCTCAACGACGCACGCCGCGTTCGAAGAAATTACGGTGTGTATACCTACCGCTCTGTGCGCGGCGAGAGATATGCGGGAACTGCACTGGGTGATGGCGAAATAGATATACGAGGTTGCATAGAGGCTCTGGTGCAGGCGGGCTTTCGTGGACCGTTCAGCCTGGAGTATCTGGGTATGGAAGAAGCCTTAGTGGGTGTGCAAAAGAGCCTGCACCACATTCGAAAGATTTTACAGGAGGTTGAGGCATCATGAGCAGCTACACGCTCCGCGTTGGTTTGATTGGTGCCGGAGGTATCGGGCGCACACACCTCGCCAGCTACGACCGCGTGCGTGAAGCACAGATTGTGGCAATCGCCGACATCCACGAGGAGACTGCTCGCACAGCGGCGCAACAGGTAGGAGCGCAAGCATTCCGTGACGTGGAACAAATGCTCCATCGGGTAGAGCTGGATGCGGTAGATATCTGCACACCTCCCTCGGCGCATCTGGAAGTAGCCCTGCTGGCGATAGAACATGGTTTACACGTAATATGCGAGAAACCTCTGGCGCACCATCCAGATGCTGCCCGCCAGATGGTGCGCGCCGCCGAAGAGAAGGGCATCAAGCTAATGACCGCTTTCTGTCACCGCTTCCATCCGCCGATAAGGGCGCTGAAGCGGCTCATCGAGGCAGGAGACCTGGGTGAGGTAGTAATGTTCCGCAACCGTTTTGCTGGTCCGTTCAAAGGGGTGGAAGAGCGGTGGTTCTCCGATAAAGAAGTCGCAGGCGGGGGAGTGCTGATGGATACCAGCGTGCACAGCATCGACCTGTTCCGCTTTCTGGTGGGCGAAGTTGCCCGTGTACAGGCTGTGGTACGCCAGACCAGCCCCGCCATCGGTAAGGTGGAAGATACCGCAATTGCACTGCTCTCTACCGCCGATAACCGCATGGGTGTGGTGGAAGCCAGCTGGGTGCTCGCTGCCGGCTTTAACGTGGTAGAAATATACGGCACGGAAGGCGCGGCAATGGTGCACTACTGGGATGGCTTCAAGAGCCGGTACAAGACGAGCAAAATGGACGATTGGCAGCCGATAGAAGAGGTAGGGCCCGACCGCTTTGTAGGGGAGATACAGCACTTCGTGGATGCTTGCCTTGGCAGAACTGAGCTGCAAGTAACCGGCTACGATGGCTTGCGCGCTGTGGAGATTGTGTATCAGGCGTACGAAGCGTCGGTGGGCTGAAGCGCAAAGAAAGGTCTACGCGGACAGCCCCACGGTGTTTGCCTCCATAAACATCACGGTACTGAGCCCTGACGCACCAGAGGAGATAATTGCCCTATCGCATACCTGTCATCCCGACGCACAAAGATACTGGCACAGGAGAGCGAGACAAGATGCAGCAATCTATCTGGCAACAACCCACACCTTTCGGTTGGACAGCGCAATCAGATGGCACAGTGCGTGCTGAAATGCCGCAGGGCGTGCTGTTGTTGAAGGACAGTTTTTCACAAGCAGGCGAGTTGGCTGCAAACGTTGTCGTCCACCGCGCCGTCAACGCTCCCACTTTCTGGAGGACCGTTGGTATCACTCTGTGGCAGGACGACCGCCACCACTGGAAGCTGAACCTGGTGGAATCGCCCGAGAATCTGCAGTATCGCCATTTTGTAGAGCTGCACGAGATGTACAGCGGCACCTGGTTGGCGGGGAACCAGCCGGAAACCCGCCTCACCACCAGGGAAGAGTTCAACCTGTCAGGATGGACGTGGGAATACGGCAAGCGTTACCGGCTGCGTTTGATTTGGAACGCACAGTCCATTCGTGGGGAGGTACATCAGGGCGAAACGCTATGCTGGGCGCACGAGTGGTTACTGGACAACCCGAAGGCAGTGCGTGCGGGTTATCTCGGTTTGACCTGTAGTGGGTTCGACGCCACCTTTTCGCAGGTGGAAGCGCGAAATCTCGTATCCGCCAAGCCACCCGAACCCGAATCCAGACAAATCCCCCCCTACAAGGTGCAGCATGTTGGCAGGAAAGTGGCTGAGCCGACAGGCTTCTTCCGCATACAACAGGTAGACGGCGTGTGGTGGTTTGTGGACCCCGAGGGCAGGCTCTTCTTCGCGCTCGGCACTGACCACACCAGCTACTTCGTCCACTGGTGCGAAAAGCTCGGTTATGCTCCCTATCACGAGAACATGAAACGGCAGCACGGCTCGGAGGAGGCATGGGCACAAGAGACGGCGCGGCGTTTGAAAAGCTGGAACTTTAACATCCTTGCTGCGAACCACTCGCAGTACCTGCGTTACCAGGGGCTGCCCTACATCGAAAACATCCTGGGCATGGGGCAAGGATACGCCGCGATAGACCCCCTCGTGCAGCAGGTGCACTGGACGGGTTTTCCCAACGTCTTCTCGCCGCGCTGGAAGGAGTGGTGCGAGTGGATAGCCTACCAGCGCTGCGCTCCTCTGCGCGATGATCCCTGGCTGATTGGCTACTTCCTGGACAACGAGCTAGAGTGGTTCGGCAAGGAGTACAGGCAGTGGGGATTGGCAAACGAGGCGCTTAAGCGACCAGCAGGTCACGAATCGCGCGTCGCGCTAGCTCAGCTGCTCAGGGAACGATATCGGGGTGATGCTGAGCGGTTCAACCGGGCTTGGGAAGCGCAGATACGAGACTTTGCTGACATCGCGCAGGGCGAACAGCCTCTCGCCATTCGCACCAGAGCGGCGGAAGAGGACGGCATCGCCTTCACACGCCTCGCCGCCGAACGCTATTTCCGCACCTGCGCCGAAGCTATCCGCAAATACGACCCGAACCACCTGATACTCGGTTGCCGGTTCGCCGGCGAGGCTCCACCTATTCTGGACATCGCGGGCAAGCACTGCGACGTGGTGAGTATCAACACCTACCCACGCATTGACCTGCGGAGCGGGCGCGTGCTGGACTGGGAGGAGCGGCTGCGCCAGTATCATCAGCAGTCGCGTCGCCCCTTGATGATCACCGAGTGGAGCTTCCCTGCAATGGACAGCGGCTTGCCCAACCGACATGGCGCAGGGATGCGTGTGGACACACAGCAACAGCGGGCGGAATGTTTCCGCATCTTCCAGACCGCGCTCTTCCGTTTGCCCTTCATGGTGGGTTCGGATTTCTTCATGTGGGTGGACGAACCTGCGCTGGGCATCAGCAGCACCTTCCCCGAAGACAGTAACTACGGTCTGGTGAACGAGCGGGGGGAGCCGTATCGCCTGCTGGTGCAGACCGCGACCGCCCTGCAGGCAAGAGTGTATGCCATCCATGCTGAGTCCGCCCGATACTGGGAGCGGAGCCCACAGCCGCCCCCTCTCTCCATGCCCCAGTTTGCTCGTAGACGCTGGAGCGTGCCCGCCAGCGCCGCGCTCGCCTGGCAGGTAGACCTGCTGAACAGGGGTAGACAGCCCTTCACTGGCTGGATTGGGGTAGACCTGCCTGAGCATCGCCTGGTAAAAGAAACGCCTGGCGAGTGGCGTTGTGTGGACGCGAACGGTAAGCGTGTACAGTTCCACGTCGAGCCGTCGTTCTGGTGCAGGATATGGATAAACTTGAACGCACTTCCTGCTGGCAAGACGTGGAGTGGGCTGGTGATGTTTCTGCCCTCTCGCACGGTACGCAAAGCGTCCACAGAGCCCATCACGCCCGAGTTTCGTGCGGACACGCACACTTTCAATCTACAGTTTGGGAACGAGCGCGCGCCTGTGCGTAGCGTCTTGTGGCAGCGGCAGACGATCGGCAGCTACACTGTGCTGGTGCAGCAGGCTCTGGCGCAGATGCAGTGGGTTCCCCCGAACCGACACGAGGGGATACGAGTTAGCAACACGCCGTTTGGACGCTATTTTCGCGGATGGCTGATACATCGGGATGGTTCCGCGATTACGGAGGTGAATCAGCAGACAGGCGAATACGCCATCCAGCAGGCGCGCCCTCGCGACTACCGCGTGGAATGGGAGATGGAGGTGCGTGAGGACCTGCCAAAGCCTATGCTGCTGGTGCGGATGCGCCGCCTGCAGAATCTCAGCAGCAGCCCGATGCGTGTGGAAGCGGTGTACCATTACGCCCAGAGCCAGCTGATAGGCGACGGCAGAGATGACCAGCCTGCGGGTGTGCCTAACTACTATCTGAACGCGGGCGCATGGAGCCATCCGCAAGCGGAGCTGTTCTACGGCGCGATGCCATTTGAATCCGAAAAGTGGAAGTGTGTATTCTGGAAAGACCCATCGGGTGGTCAGCACCCCGACCTGTGGCAGGAGGTGAAGCGCGAGCTGAAGCCTAACGAAATGGCAGAACTGGACGGCGGTTGGGTAGCTCTGCTGGCGGGTAGAGGCGACTTCGGCAAGGGCGATTGGTTGTTGCTAACTGCGCAAGTACAGTCTCTGGCGGATGTGGTAAGCAACGTGCAATGGATACGCCGACGATAGGCATCCTGGGCGGATACGGCAACGTGGGCAGGCATGTGGTGCGCCTGCTGCTGCAACATACGGGGGCGCACCTGGTGGTGGCGGGCAGACACATCCTGCGGGCGCGTGAGTTCGCGCGGGAGTGCAACGAGCAGGTGGGAAAGGAGCGGGTGTGCGCCGCTTACGCCAACCCGATGGAAAGTGACAGCCTGCAACACGCCTTCGATGGGGCGCAGCTCTTACTGCTTGCCTCGCCGACGGGACGTTTCGCCGAGCGGACAGCTATGGCTGCACTGGAGCTGGGCTGCGACTGGCTGGATATCCAGTTCTACACGCCCAAGCTAGAGGCGCTGTTGCACTTACAAGAGCGCATCGAACACGCAGGGCGCTGTTTCGTGACCGACGCAGGGTTTGCGCCCGGCTTGCCCGCCCTACTGGTGCGCTATGCTGCTACACAGATGGAGGCGGTGGAGACCGCCAACGTGTTCGCTGTGCTCAGTCCGCAGGGCGGTTTCCCCAAGACGCCTTCGCTCTACGAGTTCGTGCGCGAGCTGATGCGCTGTCGCTACGGGGCGTATCGGGATGGCGTATGGCGTTTCTCGTCGGGGTTGGGATTAGGCGAGGCGCGTCAGAGCGAGTTCGGCTTCGGGTTCGGCGCACGCACGTGCCTGCCCATGATGCTGGAGGAGATGCACGCCTTGCCGCAGATGCTTCCCTCACTTCAGGAAACGGGTTTTTACATCGCGGGCTTCAACTGGTTCGTAGACTGGGTGGGCGCGCCGCTGCTGTACCTCGCGGGCAAGATGCTCCCGACCCTCTGGGTGCGCCCGATGGCGAACCTGCTGCACTGGACGACTCGCCTGCTTGCCACTCCGCCGTTCGGTGCTATCCTGCGGCTAGAATCACATGGCTGGAGAGAGGGACGACGCTACAATCTGGTCTTGCAGCTCTACCATCCCGACCCTTACCTCTTCACTG
>JANWYZ010000018.1 GCA_025054895.1 bacterium
AGCCAAAGGCGAAGCATCTGAGACCCTTCGCCAACGCTCAGGGTGACAGAGGGGTTGGAAGGCGAGGCTCCTGCCGATCTGTCAGGTTTCAAACGGTCGCGACGGAGCGCGACCCTCCAGAGGTTGCCTACCCACATTTTGGAGGGACGCACTCCGTTGCGTCCGCCATCATGGTCGCGACGGAGCGCGACCCTCCCATGTTGTCATGCTGAGCCAAAGGCGAAGCATCTGAGACCCTTCGCCAACGCTCAGGGTGACAGAGGGGTTGGAAGGCGAGGCTCCTGCCGAGCTGTCAGGTTTCAAACGGTCGCGACGGAGCGCGACCCTCCAGTGCTGTCATGCTGAGCCAAAGGCGAGGCATCTCATGGCGACGAAAACGGTTCCTTATTGCACTTCCCCCGTCGAGAGAACGGTGGATCTCGCTACGGCTATCCCCGCTGTGCGTATTGCGGAAACAGCACGTACAGGATGAGATAGATGATAACGCCCGTCGCCGAGACGTATAGCCAGAGCGGCCACGTCCACCGCGCGAGGCGCTGGTGACGTTCGAACTGCACGCGCACCGCCCGCCACAGTGTTGCCAGCACCAGCGGCACAATCACAATGGCAAGGAGAGTGTGGCTGGTAAGGATAACGAGATAGACCGCGCGTAGCACAGGAGGCGCAGCAAAGCGCGTTGCGCCTGCGTTGGCATGGTAAACCAGGTAGCTAGTGAGGAACAGTACTGACGCCACCAGCGCCCCTATCATGCTGGCGCGGTGCTTTGCCACTTCGCCTCTACCGATAAATATCCTGCCCACCACCAGAAAGAGAAAGCTGAGCGAGTTCAGGATGGCGTTGACGGTGGGAAGCGATTCAATCACTGCGGTCTCCCATCTCCTCCCGCAACAGGCGATCCACGTCGCGCACCAGCTGGCGCACCTGTTCCAGGTCCAGACCGTTGTAGTAGCCCCGGATGCGTCCGTGCGCATCGACCAGCACCAGCTTCTCGCTGTGGATAAAGTCGTGCTTCGTGCCCTGAATATACTCCGGTGTATCTTCGGCGGCGAGTTTGAAGCCCTTCCGCGCCAGACGGTAGATGTCCTTCTTCGCACCAGTCACGAAAGTCCACTTTTCAGGCGATACCCCCTTCGCCCGCGCATACTCAGCGAGCACTTCTGGCGTGTCATGTTCAGGGTCTACTGTGAACGATACCAGGCGCACCTGCGGATTGTCCTTCAGGGCGGCGTATACCTCGGTAGCGACGTTTTCCTGCATGATAGGGCAGATGCTGCGGCAGGTGGTGAAAAAGAAATTGGCGACCCACACCTTGCCACGCAGGTCTTCGAGCGTAATCGCATTGCGCGTGTGTGCAGTCAGCGAGAAGGCAGGCAACTCCCCATAGTACGGCAATGACTGCACAGGAATCAGCTCTACCTTCGTCCGACGCGAATGTACATACGTGGTGACCAGCAGCAGAACCGCCGCCACCAGCACACCCCAGCTTGCAAGGCGAATTGCCCAGCGCATCGCGGATACCTCCTCAGCGCGTGAGTAACAGCAACATAAACCACAGAGGCAAGTAGCCCAACGACGTGAACATCACCTTCAACGCCGAACGGTTGTCCCGTCGGCGCAGGAAAGCCACTGTCGACCACAGCATCCACGCGCCCAAGCTAAGCGCGCCCGTTGCATACCACCACGAACGCCAGCCCACGAGCGCCGGAGCTATACTTATCGCCAGCAGCAAAGCCGACGCCGTGAGCATCGCCCACCCGACACGCATACCCGCCTCATCGCCAAATGGCACGAGGTGGAAGCCCGCCTCGCGATACTCCTGCCGGTATTTCCACGCAATCGCCCAAAAGTGTGGAAACTGCCACAGGAATTGTACCGCAAACAGCAACAGCGCCTGCCAGTTCA
Organism: bacterium; assembly: GCA_025054895.1. Lineage (GTDB taxonomy): Bacteria > Armatimonadota > HRBIN16 > HRBIN16 > HRBIN16 > HRBIN16. Next base: position 1,903 of record JANWYZ010000018.1, read on the forward strand.
TCTGGCCACCAGCAGCCGTCCAGCCCATCACGGGCGGTATCGCCCCAGGTACAGCGCCGATTACTGTGCACCATGCGGTGTGTCTTTTGGAAGGGGTATACACTAACACGTAGACGAGCAGAGCAAACGTTCCGAGCAGCGAGGTCAGGGGATTTACTCCATACCATAGCAGCAACACCCCCGCTGTGCCCCATATCGTGCTGACTACCGCAGCTTCCAGAGGGGAAAGCCTGCCGCTTGGTATCGGGCGTCTCGCCGTGCGCCGCATCCGCGCATCGCAACGCCACTCGAGCACTTGATTCCAGCCGTTTGCCGAAGCCACCACCAGCCACACACCTGCTGCGGTAATCAGAAACAATGATAGCGATACCGGTTTACCGGGAAGCCACATCGCTGCCAGTGCAGAAAGCCAGACCAGCAGGGTCACGCGGGGCTTGCTTAACTGCCAGATAGCAGCAAGGCGGGCGACAAGCGACGGGAGCGACCACGCGGTCGTCAGCGTCACAGTTTCACCGGCCATTACAGCGTAGGATTTCACTCTGGTCTCTCCAGTATGCTTTCTCGTAAGTGCTCCGTGAATTGGTGATTACTTCGATACCACCGCTTAAATGGTGGACTTTGATGGAAACAAACCTGCTGCGCAGGTTGTTGGAATCCGCGTAGGCGGATTTATTCTGCCATAGCCCCCGATTTTCAATCGGGGGGAAGGACGTTGCGAAACCCAGAGATTAGCACTAAAAAGCGCTAGATTGAGAAATATTTATCAAACCTAATTATACTGGTTTTGGCTGGGCGAGTCAAGGTGTCGAGAGGGCGTGCGGATTCTCATTCAAAATCGGCTCTACCTGCTCTTCGGAAGGGCAGAGTGCAGTGTTTAGCCCTGTTATCAGCAGCGTCGGCGCGTCTTTACGGGCAACCACCTGTGCATACCTGCGCGCCTCCGAGCATAGATTTCACGATGTCGTCTATTTCGTCTAGCTGCTCCTTCAGCAGCTCGCGCACTGTCTGGCGCAATCGTCCGCTGGACATGCGAAGCACTTTCTCCTCCGCCTGCGCAAGGAACTCCTGCACGCGCTTATGGCATTCCTGGCTCAGCTGCGCGAGGCGCAGGTGGCTTTTGTCCTGTGGATCAAAGAGCGGGATGGGCAGCACCTCGAAAGGACGGCGGGTGATGTGTCTTTCACCCCGCCCTGATTGCGCCCCAAATGCGCCCTTTGGCTGAAACGGTTTGATAGCCTCATTGACAGACCGTGCGTTAAGCACGGCGCTGAGGAAGTACACTTCGTCAGCTTGCTCCGTGTCGAACCAGTAGGTGGTATAGTCCGCAATGAATCCTTGTGGATAGATCCGTCCTATCTGTTGCTCACGGATAACGTCAGCTGGTACTACAGCGGCACAGAGATGCGTTCCACTGGTGTTATAAACCAGCTTGAATACTCCTTCTGTTTTCTGGCGAAGCACCTTGTTATGCCAGTTCAGATAGTCTATCAGGCCCGTTTGCGATTTGCGGTATTGTAGCCACAGCTGCTCGGCTTTCTTCAGCCACTCACCCAAGCCTCCGTATCCTTCACGATATGCGCGTTGCCAGTTTGACATCTGGTTGCCGAGAATCGGGATAACCACAGGCGACATTCTTCTCCAACCAAAGGGCAGCAAGTCGTGCGACAGCAACGTAGCGTAAACAAATTGGATTTCCACCCGCCCCCGGACGCGCAGGTCTTTCCATGGTGCCTTGGTGCGAGGTTCGATGCTGACGTCCGTCTCCAGATAAGGAAACTCGCGATCTACAATAAGAGCTTCTGGATAGGTGCGGACAAACCACAGACAACGTGGATAGATAGTTGCGCCGTTGATTATCCGCTCCAGATAGGGGCTCTTTGCGGCGCTTACAAGGGCTCGGTAGGTTTGCCTCTCAAAGTGCAGGTGCTGCTTCGCCTCTTCGAGCGAGGCGTTCTTTTTGGGCAGTTCACCGCGCACCAGCAAAGATGGAGTCTGCCTGGCTGCAGTAGGTTCGGGTGTTTTTTGCCATATTAACACGCACGTGGGCATGTTGAAAAGCGGTGTCACCTGTTCACAGTCGATGAGCAAGGCGGCGGACTCGATAAACCGTTGACGGAAGAGCACGTGTTGTTTCGCACCGGTGATCACACTGCGCGGCATAACAAAAGCGATTTTGCCGCGATTGGCGAGGTAGTGCTCTGCTGCGAAGGCGAAGAATAGTGTTGCCATTTCCATCTGCGTGAACAGGTTGGCGTCGGATGGGTCAACCAGCTGGTAGCGGCGCAGTGTCAATGTGCGCACTTGCTCCTGATAGTCCGCCCTCTGGATGAATCGGTAAGATAGCCACGGGGGATTACCCACGACGAACGCAAACTTGCGCCTTGCCAGCAGCTCAGGACGGTAGGCGTTCTTCAAGATGAACTGCCACACGGTATCCGTAGCGGGAGGTTGAAGCAACCAGCGCATCAGCCGTAGATTCTGCAGCCACAGATATTGTCGGTTACGAGGTATTGCCAGTGCGTCCAGCCTGCCTTGAAAACCGTTTCGAGCCGCTTCCTCTTCAATTTCAGGATTGCCAAATGTCATCATGGCGTCAATCAGCGTATTCAGCGTGCGAGGTTGTTCTGCCAGCTCTGCAGGCAGTAAGAAAGCGGAAGGCAAGCTGCGTTCCCTGCACTTCCGAGCGGTCTTCGCCAGCAGGTCTATCGCTACAGGCACTAGCACATGGGGTTTCTGCAGTCCTCCATCTTCCGCCACCGTAAAGGCGTTGGCTATAAAGATGGGTAACGAGAACTGTTGGGCGTACGTTCGAAGTTCTTCTCCCAGTGCCAGAACCATATTCGTCTTGGAGATAACTACAGCTAGAGGATGCACATCTAACCCTGCCAGGTTCGCCTCACAAAACTGTACCAGTGAGTCGCCTTTCCATCCTGCCTCGCGAAGCAGGTGTACCGCCGCGAAGAGGAATGTGCCCGAACCGCACGCTGGGTCCAGGAGCGAAGGCTCTATCCCTTCTGGGGCAGAAGGGAACCCCGCGTGGCGCAAGGTCAGTTCAGCGAGCCACTCGGGTGTGTAGAACTCGCCAAGGTCGTGTCGCGTCTGGGGGTCTACCAGCTCCTGATACAGCTCCTTCAGCAGGTCTTCGCTCACCACGCTCAGGTCGTATGCGGCGACGAGGCGTGTCGCGATTGAGTGAATCAGATCGGCGATGTCGCCTGCTTCCATCCACGTGAAGAAGTCATCCTCGACAAAGTTGTCCAATCCCATCTGGTGGAAGACTGCGCCCGTCAGTATCTCCTCCAGCTCAGCGTCGCTCGGGGCGCACTGGCGCAGAGCTACAAACGCCAGAGTGCGAGCGAAAAGAGCAAGGTAAGTATGACGCATAAAGAGCGTTTCGTCTCCTACCTCACTCCCGTACACGATAGAAAGCAGGCTCTGCCACTCGCCAAATTTGGTCTGCACGGCAGGTTGTTTACCTGTGGTTTGCCACAACCTTTCCAAGATACGGATACTTTGCCAGAACACAGGGCTGTGCTCGCCAAATCGAAGCGCCACATCGTTGGCGGTAGGGGGCAGCCGCTTTTCATGGAACAGGTAGCAGTCCAGCCAGAGCTTGCAACGGTCAGCATTTTCGATGGAGAGGCGCAGGGTGTCGATGGGTGATGTAGTGAGGCGGTCGTCGCGGATCGCGTATACCTCCAACGTCTCGCCGTCGGTGAGGATGCCAAAGTAGCGTTCGGGGTGGGGCTGGTTCAACAGGTAGCGAGACAGCTCCTCCGTCCCCTCACGGCGGGAGGAGTCGTCCAGACGGCGTTTGAACTCCAGAATCAGGTCGCTGTACAGCACATCGGCGAAGCCTCCGCGCAAGCGCAGAGCGGGTACGTGCTTTTCCAGCAGGATGCTCTCAGCGGTCTGGATGTCGGGGAAGACGCTGCGGAGGAAAGACAGAAAGGCATCACGCAGGCTGTCTTCAGATGCTCCCATCTTACGCAGCCTGCCCAGGTGTTCCAGATACCTCCCCAGCTCCACCGCGAATCCGTTCATCCGTATCGGTTGCCTCCGGTATGCAGAATCACTTTCACCTTTGCAAGAGTAACTTCCTGTTCGGATGAACTTGCTTCGTCACCTCGTGACTCGCAATGACACCCGGTGGGAAGGCGGAATCCGACAGGTGCGTACATACAAGGTTGTTCGAGAAATATGGGTCGCAAAGATATCATTCAAGTATGAAACGACGTCGTCCTTCTCGCAGGCAGCGAGTGGTCAGCCAAAAGTTGCGGGGCAAGTGTAACCAGCAAGCGATGGTACGAAGCATGGTTGATGGCGCGCAGCATGGTGCGCTTTTCTACCTCTCTCTTGTCACCGGCGAAGGACCCCGAGCCGCTTCGTTACAACGCGGCGCGCCTGCTGGGTGAGATGTGGGTGAAGGAGGCAGTGGTTCCCCTGCGCAAGGTGCTGCGCGAGGGGGGCAGCCGATGTGTGGCGCGAGCAGTGCTGCTGGCGCTGGGCAGGATTGGCGACCGTTCGGCTTTGCCTGACTTGCTGGAGGCGGCGCAGAGTGACGACTTTTTCATCCAGATAAGGGCTGTTGTGCTCTGAGGGAGATGGGTGAAGCTCGCGCGGAGCCGCTGCTGTTGAGCGAGCATGCTGATGCCAACATTCATCATGCAGCGGCGCAGGCGCTGGCGAAGGTGGTGACGGCTGTAGCGATACCAGTGCTGGAACAACAGCTGCAAGCTGAGCCTTTGGAAAGCGTTATAGAGCGCATCACGGAGGCGCTGGACGTGATACGCCAAAAAGCGCGGTGACCCAGGGCAAACTCCCCCTCCCGAAGCTTCCAGAAGGGGTATAGCAGGGCGAGCGTCATTCATCCCCAGTCCACCAAAGTCGAGCAGCGCCACCTCGTTCTCGCCTGACGATTCCTCGAACGTTCTCAGTAGCAAACCGGGCTGGTGGTCTTAATCTTTTCTTAACTCGCCTTTAATGGGGCGTTAACAATGGGGTGATACACTGCAGCGCGGACAAAGAACTTTTGAGGAGGTTGGCTGATGAGAAGAGGTTTCACCCTCATCGAGCTGCTGGTGGTTATCGCTATTATTGCGATACTCGCAGCGATTCTGTTCCCGGTCTTCGCTCAGGCGCGCGCGAAGGCACGGCAGGCGGCGTGTATCTCGAACATGAAGCAGTTTGGGTTGGCGATGCTGATGTACGTGCAGGATTACGACGAGATGTTTCCTCGAGGCTCCTGGGGACATCGCTACTGGCTGTTCCTGATTAACAGCTATGTCGCGGGCAGACCGGCTGATTTCACCAAACCCGCTGGCAATATCTTCGTCTGTCCGAACGACCCGGTGCTACACTACATAAGCGTTTCCTCCTCACGTGACATCACCCCCGAGCCTGCACGTTCCTGGGGCTTAACCTTGGGCCCGGACGGACGCTACGCTTACTGGGCGAGCTACTCCATCAACGAGCATGTGCCCGACGAGTGGCCCATGCTGGCAGCGTGGGAGTCGCCCGCGACATCCTTCCTGTTCCTCGAAGGCAACGACAGCGACATCGAAGGAGACGAGATTTTCGACCCCGACCGCTGCACGGAGTTCCGCTATTCACACAACAACGGCTCCAACATCTGCTTCGTTGATGGGCACGTCAAGTGGTTTAGAGCCGTCTACCTGAACAACAATCCGTGCATCAATACCAACTGGATTTTCCCGCCGCATGGGCGTGGTGGCGCGACAGGCGATTGTGGACCGTGGACAGCTCCCACCTGGGACGACGACCCTTGCCCACGGTAAAGACGATGAGCGGTCGGTTGTTAGCCCTGAGCGGTTTAGTGGGTATCTTCGGCGCGGTTTGTCTCGCACTTTCCCCTGCGGTGCATCACTGGAAGCCACTGGTGCAAACCGCGCCCGTCGCGGGTGACGCCGACGACCCCGCTATCTGGATTCATCCGCAAAACGCCTCACGCAGTCTGATTATCGGCACGGATAAACAAGGCGGTGCGCTGTACGTATACGACCTGCAGGGGCGCGTGGTGCAGGTGGTGCAGGGTTTACGACGTCCCAATAACGTTGACGTGGAGTACGGTCTGCGCATCGGCAACCGCCGGGTTGATATTGCGGTCACAACTGAGCGAGAGGCGCAACAGCTGCGTATCTACGCTATAGAACAGGGGCGTTTGCGTGAGATTGGGCATCCGCAAGGCACGCGAGTCTTTGAGGGCGAAAGCGGCGACAATGCCCTGCCTATGGGCGTCGCCCTGTACCGGCGCGCCCGCGATGGCGCCATTTTCGCCATTGTCTCGCGTAAGGCTGGTCCTGCAGAAGGCTATCTCTGGCAATACCAGCTAGTGTCTGGAAACGATGGGCGCGTTTCGTTACGCAAGGTGCGCGCCTTCGGGCGATTCAGCGGCGACGGTGAGATAGAAGCGGTTGCTGTGGATGATGCGCTTGGCTACGTGTACTACGCCGACGAACGTTACGGCATCCGGAAGTACCATGCCGACCCCGACCACCCACGCGCAGGTGAAGAGCTGGCGGTCTTCGGCACCGCTGGTTTCGAAGGCGACCGCGAGGGGATCGCTATCTATCCTACCGGCGCTAAGACAGGATACATCCTGTGCGTGGACCAGCGTCCCGAGAACAGCGTAGTGCATGTGTATCGACGCGAAGGCGCTCGCACGGACCCACACCAGCACGAGCCGGTGCTGGCTGTTCTCTTCACCTCCGCCGACTCTACCGACGGAATGGAGGTCACCTACCGTCCACTCGGCAAGTCGTTTCTCCGCGGCGCGCTGGTCCTGATGAACAGCAAGGGGCGCAATTTTTTCCTTTACCCCTGGAAGAATCCTTAAGCGGAGGGTGAAACTTTACCCTCCGCTACCCCGTCTAATCGAACAGAAGCGCAATTATCGTTGATACCGCTCGCAGCGCTGGCATGTTGTCGCCAATTTCCTGCAGGGAAAGGAGGTGACACGAATGCCTCTCGAGGACATCGAGATGCGCCGACAGCTGATGCACGAGGTCGCCAAGCGTCCTATTGATTATTCCTTACTCGACCTGCACGTGGTGCATGGCACGGTGTACCTGCGCGGAGTGGTGCGTAAACTGCGCGGTTACGACGCCGACCCTGCCAAAGAGATTGAGCACCTGTGCCGTATCTTCCGTCAGAAGCCGGGCATTCGCCAGGTCGTCAACGAAGTCACCGTCCGCTAATAACTGCCCTGCTTGGACGACCACAGTTAACTCGCCGGGAGTCAGCCCGACTCGCGGAGGGGGGTGGATGCTGCTATGTCTCTAAACACCAGGTATCCGAAGCGGTATGGACGATGATAGGATACGCTCTCCCCAAGCACAGGCGACCAGCACGTGTATTCGGTTTCCTTACCGCTCATCTCGATACGGTAGTGATTCATACGCCAGATATCTCCATCAGCAGGGGGCAGTTTCGGAGCATCGCGAAACACAGTGAATGGGATAGCCACCTCACACTGCCAGCCTGGTACGTGTAGTCCGTCGATAATGGTTCCGCCTGTTTTGACTGCCCATCTCATACCCTTGGCGTCCCATTCGGTGAAGGCATGCCATACGCCTTCGCGTAGCCACACACACAGCAAGTCCACACAGGCGCCTAACCCGTTCCACTCGAACTCGCAGTAATCGGTAAGGTCTGCACCCGCATCGGCGAAGAATTCTACCACCTCTTCCGTCCAGAGGGGGGCGTCGCGCTTGCGCAGCTTGCTGCGTATGCTATCGTCCTGAATCCAGTAGGCGACGTACAGGTTCCTTGTATCCCACGCCATCTTTACGCGCGTTTCACGCTCTGGCAAGGAGCCATCTTTCCACACTACCAGTCGCATAGCGGGGGCGTGTTTCCATGTGAGCTCGTCCAGCGCGCCGTCTACGCGGATGCGGTCGGCGGCGCGGTAACACTCGTAGCGGGGCAGAGGATACTGCCCAGCAGTGGCTGACGCCTCAGGTGTTGCGAGCGACCTCATTCCCATTCTCCTTGTTCAGCTGTGGTTTTATAGTCCAGTCACCGGCACGGCGGCCCAGTGCGTTCTCCCTAACCCATTCTACATTCTGCCTCGGGGAGGGCTGCAGGGAGGACGGCTCAGCGTAAAACCCGCCCTCCAGGTGCAGATTGACTACCACCGTTTCAAACCCGGGTAAGGCGCCCTGAGCGTGTACACCGCATTGGTCTCCGTTTCGGTGACGAACAGCGTGCGGTTGTCTTTGCCGCCGAACTCTACGTTGGTTGGGTTTCGACCACCGGCAGGATAGCTGCGCTACACCCTGCCGTCGGGACTAATCACTAACACCTTGCCTGCGCCGAACTGCGCTACCCATAGATTGCCGCGCGCGTCAAAGCGCATCCCATCCGGTCCGCCTGGAGGCGGTAACTGCACAAACACCTCCATCTCACCAGGCACACCATCAGGGCGAATTTGCCAGCGCACAATACGGTTGCGGGGCGATTCCGCCACGTACAACCACCGTTCATCCCGGCTCAGCGCGATGCCGTTGGGGAACTGCAGCCTTTCCGCCAGCCTCTGCACCTTGCCGTCCACGTTCCTCCTGTAGACCGCTCCGATGGGTTTATCCCACGAGCCCGCCGGGTCAGTGAAATACAAGTTGCCTTTCGAATCGAAACACAGGTCGTTAGGGCCCAGGAAGGGCTTGCCGTCGCAATCCTCTGCCATAACCTCCGCTTTGCCGTTACGGTCGAAACGGACTACCGCCCTGCGCTTGTAGTCACATACCCACAGTGTACCGTCCTTCGCAAAGGTCGCGCCATTCCCGCTGCCGGGCGCTTTGGCAAACACTTCCACCCTGCCGTCAGGGTAAATACGGTGGATGTTGTCGCTCTGGCAGTTCACCACGTACAGGCAGCCTGTGCTACGCTCGTACGCCGGTCCCTCGCAGAACTGGAACCCCTCTGCCAGTTTGGTCAACTCCGGTGCTGCTTGTTGAGCCATCACTACTCCTCCTGCCCGCTAAAGTGTGAGAAACCGCATCCGGTTCCTATCACCCTTTCACTCTTTGTGTGAAGGATGTTCGCTAACCGCGTCCTTTTCGCCTGCAACTGCTTGCCCTGATGCGATATAATGATGGATGGTCAAGCGCGCTGTGGTGCGCTGTGACGAGTACGGTGGAGGTTCGCCCTCCAGCGGAAAGAGACTCGCACAAGGAGGGACGGTTATGCTACCCCCATTCAAGAACGAACCTGTGGTGAACTTCGGCGAAGAGGTTCACCGCCAGCGCATGTTAGAAGCGCTGCGCCAGGTGGAAAGCGAACTTGGCAGCGAGTACCCTCTGATTATCGGTTGCGATAAGGTTACCACTTCTGATACCTTCCTCTCCATCAATCCTGCTCGCCCCTCGCAGGTTATCGGCCGGTTTGCCAAAGCCACTCCTGAACTGGCGGACAGAGCCGTGCGTGTGGCATACGACACCTTCCGCACCTGGAGCCGTGTGCCCTACGACGAGCGTGCCCGCTATCTGCTGAAGGCGGCGGCGATCATGCGTCGACGCATCTATGAGATGGCGGCGTGGATGGTGTACGAGGTGAGCAAGTCGTGGGTGGAGGCATACGCTGACGTGGCGGAAGCGATAGACTTTATGGAGTTCTACGCTCGTGAGATGATACGTCTCGGACCTCCACAACCTGTTGTGCACTATCCGGGCGAGGAGAACGAACTGCGCTATATCCCGCTGGGGGTTGGCGCTGTTATCCCGCCATGGAACTTCCCTCTGGCTATCCTCACGGGCATGACTACCGCCGCCGTCGTCACGGGCAACACGGTGGTGCTGAAGCCTGCCTCCGCCGCACCAACGGTCGCTGCCAAATTCATGGAAATTATGCAGCAAGCCAGCCTGCCCGCAGGGGTGATCAACTTCCTGCCGGGACCTGGCAGCGGCATCGGCGATTCACTGGTCACCCATCCGCTCACTCGCTTTATCGCTTTCACAGGGTCAAAGGAGGTCGGTTTGCGCATCCACGAGCTGGCGGCGAAACCCCAACCCGGGCAAATCTGGCTCAAGCGTACTATCCTGGAGATGGGTGGTAAGGACTGCATCATTATCGACGAAGACGCCGACCTCGAATCGGCGGTGGAGGGGGTCAACTGGTCTGCTTTCGGCTACCAGGGGCAAAAGTGTTCTGCTTGTTCGCGGCTGGTCGTTCATCGGGCGGTATACAACCGGTTCCTGGAGATGGTCATCGAGCGCGCTAAACGTAACACTGTTGGCGACCCGGCAGACGGAAATAACTTCATGGGGGCGGTGATCGACGAGTCTGCTCTGCGTAAAATTCTGGGCTACATCGAGATAGGCAGAACCGAGGGTCGGCTGGTTCTGGGCGGCAATCGATTGTCGGACGAGGGCTATTTCCTGCCTCCGACTATCTTCGCGGACGTAGACCCTCACGCCCGCCTCGCGCAAGAGGAGATTTTCGGACCGGTGCTGGCGGTCATCAAGGCTCGCGATTTCGACCACGCGCTGGAGATAGCCAACAGCACGGAGTACGGCTTGACAGGAGGCGTATACTCCAGCAATCGCCGCCACCTGGAACGCGCCCGCCACGAGTTCCACGTAGGTAATCTCTACTTCAACCGCAAGATTACTGGCGCGCTGGTGGGTGTGCAACCCTTTGGCGGTTTCAACATGTCTGGCACGGACTCGAAGGCAGGCGGCAGCGACTATCTACTGCTTTTTATGCAGGCGAAGTCTATCAGCGAGCGGTGGTAGATTCCGGCGCAATGGTCTTCCATTGTGACAGGCGCGTCCTGCAGGTGGACCGCAGGCAAGATGCCCGTGCCACAGTGTAACATGCTACTCCATTGATGCCGATCGGGGTGAAGTTGTGCTGATGACGAACAAAACTTTGCTCGTATGCGCTGCTGCATGGTTGTTTTGCGCCCTGTTTGAGGTTCAGTCTGCGCCGTCTTCTCTCTTGCGCAACGGGGGCTTCGAAACCGATTCTGGCTGGAGCGTAACAAGCGGCGTATCATACGACTCTCACAACAAGCGCAGCGGTCGGCGTAGCCTGCGGGTGGAAAGCGCACATGGGGCGCAGGTAGAACAGGTTATTTATGCCGTGTTGCCCGGTGAAAGATTGACGGTCTGTGGTTGGGTCGCAACGCAGGACATCAAGCCCGCTTCTGGAGCGGGCTACGCCTTCATGGCAATCTACCAGTTCGACGCAGCAGGGCGCATGGTGGAAGCGCACGATTACGCCCAGTACTCGGGTACACGCTCATGGACGTACGCCGAATATACGTTTACCGTCAATGCGCAAGCGGAGTATATCGCCGTTCGCGTGGGCATTTACAACGCTGGCGGCGTCGCGTGGTTTGACGACCTTAATCTGGTGAGGGGGGAAAAGGCGGTGGCGTGGAGGGAACCTGTCGGTGTGCTCCGTAAAACCGGCTATCGCGCCGCCATCCTGCATGAGCCGGCTTTACCGGTCGAAGGAATGCGTACGCCTCTGGAGACTTTCCAGCGCGCCCTGCAGGCGGAAGGCATCGCGCTGACTCCATTGAACGCTTCTCAACTTGCTGACCCCGCCGCATTCAACGCCGAGAAGTTTGACCTGCTCATTACGCCGACCGGCGCATCGTTTCCGGTAGAGGCAAGAAAGGCGTTGCTGGCGTTTCTGATGCAAGGGGGCGACCTACTATGCACTGGCGGGTATGCGTTTGACCACCTGTTGATGAAACAAGCCGGCAGGTGGGTGTCGTACGCGCAGTTTATCCAGCAGCAGATGGCTCGTGCCAGAGACCCACAATTCGCGCGCGTGCCGGATGGCGGATTCGAAGAGGGGGGAAGAGGTTGGGAAACGGACTCACGCGAGCGGTGTCGAGTGGTGACCGAGAACCCCGCTGCGGGAGAGCGTTGCGCCAGAGTGACATCTGACAGCGCGCAATCGGGGGCGCGATTCGGCTACACCCTACCTGCGCAATCCGGCGGTGTCTATCTGGTCGGGGCGTCAATGCGTACTGAAAATGTGCAGGGACCGGGGTTTGCCTTTCTGGCGGTGTACCAGTATGACCGGGAGGGCAAGCTGGTAACCTTCAGGGATTTCGCCCAGGTGCGCGGCACTCAAGGCTGGAAACGCTACGAAGAGCGGTTCGAAGTTGTACCGAACGCAACAAGGGTGGTGTTTTACGCCGGGCTGTATCTCGCGTCGGGCACAATGTGGTTCGATGAGGTTACCTGTGCGCCGGTTCCTCGCGAGGAACGTATTAACGCCCACTACGGCAAGCCTGAAGACGGGCTGGCGATTACTCCAACGCAGCTTACCCTGTTCAGCCCGGACCAGCCGATAGCGGGCAAGCGGCTGGTCTCCGCGCCGCTCATCGGCGTGGATTGGCGTCTCGGCGGCGAGGTAAAGGGCTATGAAGCCACTGCCCAGCTGCGCCAGAACGCCAGGTGGCTGCCTCTGGTGAACGTGCAGGACGAGTACGGACGGTTTGCCGGCACAGCCGGCGCGCTGGTGCGCCATTTTGCCGGCGCGTTTACCGACTCCACATGGGCGATTTTCGGCGTGACGAATCGCGACATCTTCGCGGGCGCACAGGGGCAAACGCTGCTCCGACGGACGGTACGGCTGCTCCGGGCGGGGGTGTTCGCCGAGAGCCTGCGTAGCGACTATGCAAGTTATCAGCGGGGCGAAACTGCACGTATACATCTGCAAATACGCAACACCTCACTGCGTCCTCAGGCGGTAAACGTGATCTGGCGGCTGCTGTCATCAGATGGGCGGAGGCTGCAACAGCGACAGAGCAGGGTAGACCTGCCCGCCGGTGGCAGAGCGGATGCAGAATGGGCGTGGACGGTTCCCTCAGACGCCCCGGACTTCGTGGTAGTACAGGTGGACATCCGGCAAGGAGACCTCGCGCTGGACAGCATCGAGAGCGGTTTTTGTGTGACAGATGAGAACGTGTTGCGAAGCGGCGTGCGTATTACCTATCAGCACAACGCCTTTACCCTCACTGGACCCGATGGTTCTTCACGACGGGTGCTCATGCTGGGCACAGATACCTATGGCAACTGGTTCCTGTCGCGCAGCCATAGCCCGCTCACGTGGTTCCGTGAGATAAGCCTGATGCGCGACTACGGGCTGCATACCTACGAAAACCTGCAATATCACCCGCAGGACTACCAGTTCACCGAAGCGCAATGGCGTCAACTGGACGCGGTGGTGCAGCTATCACAGCGGTTTGGGCTGCCGTACATGGCAGGACTGCTGATAGGGCAGGACGTGGTAGTAGATGATGCGACGCTCAAACAGCAGGCGGAGATGTGCCGGCGGTTTGCCGCGCGTTACAAGCATGTGCCCGGGCTCATTTACTACTTGAACGGCGATTTCCGGCTCAACCTGAAGGACACCCCTGATATCCGCCGACTGTGGAACCAGTTCCTGCGCCAGCGCTACGGTAGCGACGAGGCGTTACGCCAGGCGTGGGCGCCCCATGTTCCCGAAGCCAAACTGGGCGAGCTGCCAGTGCAAGACGCCGTTTCGAGCCGGTGGTACGAGGTGCGCACGCGCGACGTGCGCGAGTTTCAGGTGTCGCTGATGCGTCGGTGGATAGGCGCGTTGTGTGAAGCCATCCGTTCTGAAGACGCCGAGCATCCCATCACCAGCGAGTACTATCAGCGTCCCTTCAGCGGTATCGACCTGCGCCTGTCTATCGACGGCATGGACGCCTCGAACATCGGCTACTTTAACCCACCCCAGCTGGACCTGGCGCAGCTGATGGCGACCATCAAGTGGAACGACATGCGTTTCGCTGGCAAAACGGTGAATCTGGGCGAGTTTGGCGTCAAAACGCACGACGCCTGGAAGCCTGAGCTGGGCGCAACGCATTACCACATCCAGCGCACTGAGTGGCAGCAACGGCAGCTCTTCTGGTGGGTAGTACACGCCGCGCTTGCGCTGGACGTAACCAAGATTCAGAACTGGTGTTGGGCGGACGACCCTGATAGCGTGTTCCCGTGGGGTATCGCATGGAACAACCCCTTGCGCCCCAAACCGGTGCTGAGGCTGTATCGTAACCTGCGCCTCTTCTCCGACAGAGTGCCGCGTGAGCATCGCAGGTCGGATGTAGTGCTGGTGCTGCCGGACAACTGGCGTTTGGGCGCGCCGGAGGGGCTGGCGCATTCTGCATTGATGAACGCGATAGAGTGTTTGCTGGCAACCGGTGTGTCCTTCGAGGTGGCGAACGAGGCAGACCTGCCCAAACTGGCGCAGAGTCCTCCCCGTGTAGTGTTAATGCCTCTGGCGTACACGCTTTCGGAGGGTTCGATAGACGCCCTGTCCGCGCTGGCGCAGGCAGGATGCTATGTGTATCTTTCTGGTGACCCTTCCACAGACCCTCTCGGCAAGCGTCACGAAAGCCGGCTGGAGCGGCTGTGCGGTGTGCGCCTGCAAGAGGTGCGCGAACATCCCTCGGGGTTGCCTCAGCCTGTGGTGGGATCGACAGGCGCAGAGGCGTTGCATCTATCGGAAAGCACGCCGGTTTATCGCTACCGTCTGGGAGAGGGGGCAGTGGTCTATACACCGGTTCCCTGGGAGACGTTGCCCGATAAGGACGTTTTCGGACAGGACGTGTCCGTTACCCTCCAGAGCGAGGTGAACCTGTACTTCAATGTCCTGCAGACGACGGGGATCAAGCCGCCGGTGATTCTGGAGGCGGAAGGAGGAATATGGCGAGTCGCTCTTTCTGGAAATGAAGCGTTCAAACTGGTATCGCTCTTTCCTCGCCATGTTCAGCAGCCGTTAACAAATGTCGCCTTGCTTTTCGGGGGGCGCAGGCTAAACATAGAGGCTCGTAACGATTTGCCCTGTGCGGTGTTGATAGACAGCGCAGGCAAGCCTGTAGCGGCAACCGGTGGAAGGCATTTGCGCCTCGACGGCGAGTTGGTAGCCGCCGGAGAGAGTGCATGGATGCTGGTCAGCCTGGACGGCAAACCTCTATCGGAATCCATACTACTGGCGATGACCTCTATAGACGGCGGCAACATCAGGTGGTTGAGCAGCGTGCAGGGGCTATCCGCGTGGATAGTGGAGTGGCGCAATGGCGTCGCCCGTACCATGGCGGACGTTCCTCTACACCAAACACCGGATGGGTGGGAAGCCAGGTGCGTATCTGGAGAGCTGGTTCTCGTCTGTCGGCGGGAGGCATTGTCCGATGCGCTTCGTAAGATTTCCTTTACAAAACCATAAAGCCTGCTTAACATTGTGAGGGTAAGATAGTAACGAAAAGGTCGCCTTAGAATCGCAGAACACAACACGCACCTGAGGCGCCCCGTAATCCCCCGGCTTCGGCGGCGGTTGGACAAACTGCCGCCTTTTTCTTCAACGCACCCCAAAAACCAGTAATAGGCTTCTGGCAGTTTTGTGACCGGAGTGATATACTGGAATCGAAAAGGCATTTTGTAGAGGGGGCGATGACAATGGTTCGTATTAGTGAGGACTCGCGCCTGGTAGACCAGCGTGTTACCGAGTCCATTGTGCGCTTGCGCAGTATCGAGGAGATACAGCGGCGTGAACGGATGCGCACGGTGCTGCCGGTAGTAACCATCTCGCGCCAGCTGGGCACTAACGGTTCGGAAACTGCGCAAAAGCTGGTGGAGATGCTGGGATCGCCCTGGCAAGTGTGGGACCAGCAGATTATCGATGCCATCGCCAATCACGCGGAAGTACGTAAGGAGATGGTGCAATCGCTGGATGAACACGCTCAGGGGGAGCTCGAGACCGTAGTCAAATCGTTGCTGGGTGTTCAGGTCATCGAAAGCCCCAGCTACCACAAGCATCTGGCGGAAGTGCTGCTGACCATTGAGCGCGCCGGCTTCGCCATTATTCTCGGCAGAGGAGCAAACTTCTTGCTGCCGCGTGCGCTGCGCGTCCGTTTGAAAGCGTCTATGCCCGTGCGAGTCGAGCGGATAATGAAACAGATGAATATGACGCGCGAACAAGCGGAGCGCACCATCCGCGAATCGGATAAACAGCGTACCGCTTTCATCAAACAGATGTTCGGACAGCAGATCGACGAAGAGGGAGCCTACGACCTGGTTATTCACACAGACAGTCTCTCTCCAGAGGGCGTAGCGCGCATCATTCACACCGCTGTGCTGGTGAAATATCCTGATCTCGAGAAGCCTTCTTCGCCAGTGTATGCGCTGGTTCACAAGCGCTAGAGTACAGTTCTATCAAGCCGACTTCAGGTGGACAAAACAAGCGCGCTTTGAACAGGGGATTGCCGACTGTCGCGACGCCGGATGACACAATCGTGTAAGGCTGGGGCGCAGGACGCTGGAGCCGACGCGCAATCTGCTCCGGAGTAAGCACACAATCGCCACTCCACCTGCCCAGGCGCGTATGGCTCCACAGCGCGCCCCAGCCGGGGAGGCGTATTTGTCCACAGTGCGTGTGTCCGCACAGGACAAGGTCGAAACGCGCGCACAGAGGGTGGAGCAAGATGTCCGGCGAGTGCGCCAGCAGGAGGTGCAGGTCTGCACAGCGCGCGTCGGGGGCAGCTTTTGCGATGTCTGCATGCGCTGAATGAGGGTCGTCCACTCCAGCGAGCCAGAGGATAGCGTTGCGGTAGGGAAGGGTTGTGCCTTCGTTCACCAGAACCCGCACCCCTGCGCTTTCTAACGCCTCCTGCAGTCTGTCTCGGTATGAAGGTTCGGGCGATTTGTGCTCCGCGTTGCCCCATACAGCGTACACGCCCAGAGAAGTCTGAAGATGCGAAACCACTTCACACAACGGTTGGATGCCGCTAGCCGAGTCCACCAGGTCGCCGGTGAGAACCGCCAGGTCGGCCGATGTGTTCGCCAGTAGTCGAACGAGTTTGCGTTCCAGAAAGCCCATCTTGCGGACATGCAGGTCGCTGAGGTGCAAGATGGTCAGCCCGTCGAGGCAAGCGGGGATACTCGGCAGAATCAAAGAGCGTCGTCGCAGACGAAGGTGGAACGGCTCTACCAGATTCGTCCATGCCCATACAACCGCAGCTATCAGCATCCATTTTGTGTTCATGGCTTCCGTAACACGGCGACCACGCTGACCCCCCAGGGGAAGCGCAGGTGCGCCAGCATCGCGGTCTCGATGCGCTGGAACCGTATAAGAAATCGGTTTAGCCACTCTGGCAGAGGAGGCAGTTGGGCTTCCGGCTCCTTGTTGGGTGGTGGAGTGCGCTTGAGCAGTCGCATGACCAGTGCAAGAGGAAACAGGAAAAAGAGCGCGTACGTCAGGCGAACCACCTCGAAGCCCGCGATCCGGCTGCGTTTTGCCAGCACGCCCGCCACATAACGCCGTCGGTGCATCAGGGCGAGGTCATGTTCGCTCCAGAGAATGCTGTAGGCAGGCACGGTAACCACCACATATCCGCCAGGCTTCAGTGTTCGATAGAACTCTGCTAAGACCGCAATGTCGTCGTCCAGATGCTCCAGAATATCGGTAGCGACGATTACGTCCACACTCTCTTTGGCGAGGGGCAGCCGCTCGGCTGCGGCGAGCAGCAGGTTATCCAAACCACGCTTCCGACTCCACGACAGGGCAAGGGGCGAAATATCTACGCCGATAACCATACCGTACTGCTGCAGCTGCACAGCGGTTGCACCTGTGCCGCAACCCACGTCGACGATGACAGGGTGCAGAGGAAGTGGAAGACGACGTACCAACCAGTCGACCAGCTCGCGGCGGCTGACGAACCACCAGTAGTGGTGCTCGTAGTGATACATGCGTTCGTATTCAGCGGGGTTCATGGCGCCTGACGGGGTTCTTGCACAACAGGACGCAACGCATGGTGGCGACGGGAGATGCGTAGCAGAGACAGAAACATGCGCACTGCGTCCCGCAGCAAGTGCACTTTAGAGCCTTCACGGTGCATCCAGCGCACTGGCACTTCCGCTATCCGGTATCCCAGACGCAGGGCAACGTGCAGCACCTCGATATCGAAGCTGAACCCGTTCTCCTCGCACCGAGAGAATATCTCTCGCGCTGCTTCTTGCCGAAACAGTTTGAACCCGCATTGCGTATCGTGGATGCCGGGTACTGCCAGC
>JANWYZ010000190.1 GCA_025054895.1 bacterium
TCGTGCATCCGCCGGTGGATGGCTTCTATAGCCTCGCGGAAGGGACGTTCCAGATAGGCGAGGTGGTCTGGCTCGCCGTGATGGTGTGTTACATTGCCGTGCAGATGGTGCGCCGCTTTCTGACGGATATAGGCGATGCCTCCTTCTATCAACGTGAGCATGTACTGCGCTGTCTCGCGGTCAAACAGGCTCCACCGCTCCCCGCAGGCGATGTAGATGGGCGAGGTGTGGGCAAACACTCCTCTGCGCCACACGTCAAAGTGGGGCGTGGCGGTATAGTTCGGTCCTGCACAGCGCGCCGCCATCCACGTGTTGCCCGTTACCTGCAGCGTTGTCTTCAGGCGCAGACGGTTGGCTCCTTTCGGCTCGTCCACCGATGCCACCACCTGCCCCTGCTGCACCACCTGTAGCGTGTGGATAGGAAAGATAGACTCAGCGACCGCTTCCACTTCCACTGTACCGCCGCCGCTGGGCAGGTGCAGGGTATCTCCGACGCGCGCCCCTTCCACAATGAAGTGGATAAGCGCACCGCCGCTGAGGAACGTCCTGCCCGCTCGCACCGCTTTGCACCAGTTTTCGTAGGTGAACTCCTCATCGGGTGGGATGTAGGCGTAGGTACGGTACTGCCCCACGGCGACCTCGCTGCTCATCTTGTCCGTTCCGCCCACAAGGGGCAGGCGGTAACCGCAGTTCAGGTAGCGGTAGTATTCGCGATGCTGGTAGTCGCCGAAGGCAATCATCTCTATCGCGTCCGCCCTGCCGGTTGCCACCAGCACAGCAGGCTCGCCATTGGGTAGAGGAAAATGAGGGATAACAACCGTGCCCCCCTGCTCATGACAACGGTCTGCCCAGTGCGCCAGTGTCTCCTCTAACGTGCCGCCCAGCTCCGCCTCATCGGGACCCGCCGAACACCAGGGCATCACCGCTCGCTTTAGCCCCCACAGGATGAGATGCCCTAACACATGCTGTCGGTTCTCTTGCGAGCAGTACACGATGGTGCGCCCGCGGTTGCTGACCGTTGGCTCTCCGACGAAGTCTTCGGTGTTCGTGAACAGGTGCCCCCATTGCGATTGCAGCAGATTGACCACGTTCAGGTCTTCACCCTGCGCTTCGAGGTGCGCCCCCTGCGTGCCCAGAAAGTGCACGTGCGAGTCGCCGCTGAACCAACCTTGCGCGTTCATATCCGTCCACCGTTTCAGGCGCAGGGTCAGGTCGCGCTGTCCGGGCGCAATGTGTATGCGCGTGCGCAGAGGTTCGTACTCATAGCCCCTCGCCACGTCCACCAACACCTCGCCGCGCGGCAGCCAACCCTGACAGGTTCCGTCGATGTAGGCGTAGGTTATCTGTCCTAAGCGCAGGTCGCCGCCCACATCCACATGCCAGGAGTTCAGGTTAGAGTTCACGTGGTCATGGTGTCCGTGAGGTTGATAAGGCACTCCTTCCGGCGAGCGAAAATGTACCCGGCAGGGTACCGGTTTGCCAGTGGCGTCGTCTACCACCGTTACATGCACCCAGTTCTTGCCCCGGTCCAGCACCTCCATGCGCACGCGCCCGGTTTCGACCTGCCTTTGTTGCTGCAGTTCCTCCCAGCGTGCGCTGCCCAGCGGTTGTTCGCCGTTTTTCACGGTAACGGTTGCCGAGGGGATAGCGGCGATTTCCGCATAGGAAGGACTGCTGGTAGTGTTCTGCTCTTCACCCCAGCCTTTGAAAGATGCTTGCAGGAAGGTCTCGGCGGATCCTGAGGGCAGAGCGTATACGTAGGTTGCTACTCCTCTATCTACGTCCACTTGCAAACAAAGGGGTTTGCAAGCGTCCTCCTCATGGGTGAGCGTAATTTTGACAGGGACCCGTGCTGTGCGCACAAAGGGATATTCGTCCACCAGTCCGAGTGTAATCGCTGCGATGAGGAACTTGCGGTCGCCCGGCTCGATGCGTATCGCCTGCACAGGCTTCTCGGGATGTGGGTTCTGCCATGCCCACAGATAGTAGCTGCGCGGCTGCCCTGGCAGGGCTTCGGTCTGGCGCAGTCCCATGTGATCCCATCGTCCTTCGTAGCGCGGCATCAGCCCATCTTTCATGTCGGGTAGCGCCAGGAACGGTTGCGCCCCCCAGCCTGTGGGGATGCTGGCGATTTCGAATCGCTCGCGAATGGGCACGCGCACCTCTTCGCCATCCTCGTAGCGAAAGACATAATGGGCGATTATCCGCCCGGCAGGTTCACCTTCGGCAAGGTGCGTTTCCAGCAGTACGTGCGCGAAAATCACATGCCTGGCAATGCTGCCTATGGGGATGGAACATGCGCTCCGAAAATCCGGCGTGCCGAAGCCGATAAAACACCTGTCCGGCGTGTTGCCGATTCGAAACGGGAGACCATGAAACACCTGCTCACCCAGCAACGGCTGAGAGGTACCCTCGTGGAAAGAGGCGCCTGTGTTGTAGTGGGCGTCCAGGTTTACGGGTAGATAGTCCTGCATAGTCAGCCCCCTCCTTTTCCACTCTCCTGCGTTCGCCGATAACTTTCCGCTTCCTGCTCGGTAGCTCTTTTAGCAGGCGGAGTCTTCAAAACGGCGGAGGGACACACACGCTCTGTCGCATGCATGAAGGCGCCGCAGAGCGTGAACGTTAAGGCGAGAATCTGCTTGGGAACGCAGGGAAAACATGGCATTACCCTGGAGAACTTACCCCCGCAAAGGGTCACGCTCCGTCGTGGAGGGGTTCAGGATGCGACGGAGCGTGTTAGCCCTGGTGCTCGTACGAGCGGATATCGCTTCAGCGCACGTCTGCGGGTGCGCCACCTTGCGTCTCTGGCGACTCGCCGCCTTTCATCAAGCCCGCCTTGCCGCCGGGAAACATATCCACAAAGCCCACGTTCTTCCCCTGCTGCGGCTGTATCAGCGACTTGTATGCGGAAAACGCCGCTAATGCGATCGCCAGCACCGCGATAATCGCCCAGATGAGCGTCTTCTTAGGGTCTGCAGGTCTCTTCGACATGGTTCGTCTCCTTAAGGCTTAAATGCCTCGTTCCAGTGCAGATAGTTGAATCTCCGCTCCGCAACCGCCTGGGCATCCCAGGGCCAGTACATAATCTGGCTACGGCGCAGCGGCTTCACATGTCCATCTGCCCAGCCAAGCGTCATTAATCGATTATGGTTGCCCATGGCAAAACGTCCATCCCCCTGACCGCACCAGTTGACCGTCAGGTAGTTCGGCGCTTCGGGCCAGTTGGGGTTGGCAATGTCGCGGTTGTTCCATCGCCAGTGGGTGAAATTGCGCCCGTAGCTGACCGTCGTCCACAGTTCATACATGATAGCGGTCTCGCCCGGTCGCCCGATCTCGGACTGCGTTTTGGAGTCGGCAACCGCCGCGCCAGCCGCAGTGCTAATCGGATAGTATGCGCACACGCCGAAGGTGTCCGTGTTCTCCCACTGACCAGGCTGGAAGTGCGTGAAGGAATAGCTGATCTTGTACCAGGTGCCGTTGGGTCCGGTGCAGTCGTCGCGTGGGATATTGTCACTGGGACAACCCCATACCCCGGTGTTCTTGATGTAGGGGTTCAGCATGTCCTCCGGACCGATGGTCTGGTCTGGCCCTCTGGGGTCGTTGTTCCAGCATCTTGCAGGGCATCCCGACCTGCAAGCGCCAGGGTTGGTAAAACATGTCGGGTTCCACACGAGCAAGCGATGGAACTTTTCATCGAAGTCCTGCGTGTACATCAGCGCGCCCAGCAGAATCTGCTTGAAGTTCGAGATGCAGGTAGACTGCCGCGCTTTCTCACGCGCCTGTGCAAAGACAGGGAACAGGATCGCCGCTAGTATCGCGATAATCGCGATGACGACAAGCAGCTCGATTAAGGTGAATGCACGACGAGACATGGTTGATCAGGCTCCTTTCCAGTTGGGTATGCTCTACAAGAAAGATTATAGAGCGGTGCTCCGGATATGTCAAACGTGTTCGAGGGTGTTCAGGATGATGTGTTCACGCAAAGTGTTTCAAGCGCAATGGGAGGAGCGCTCTACGGCGTCTATCCTCTCCAACGCCTCTCGGGCTGCCGCCTGTTCTGCTTCTTTTTTGCTTTTGCCGGTTCCCACGCCCAGTATCATTTCTCCCAAACGCACCTGCACACAGAAGGTCTTGTCGTGGTCGGCTCCTGTTTCGGAGAGCACCCTGTACTCTGGCGTCTGGCGTAGTAAGGCATGTGTTCTTTCCTGGAGGCGCGACTTGTAGTCGTGGACACGGGAGGCGTCTGGCGCCCTCTGGATGGTTTCTCCGAGCATACGCCAGACAAACCGTCGCGCTTCTTCCATGCCCGCTTGCAGGTACACAGCGGCGATAATCGCTTCAACTGCATCCGCCAGAATACTGCTACGTTGGCGTCCACCTTGCGCCTCCTCGCCTGTGCTCAGGCGCAGCATCTGGTCTACGCCGAGCTGCTTTGCCACGTGAGCTAGCGTGCGTCTGCTGACTACCAGCGCGCGAGCACGCGACAGCTCGCCTTCAGCACGCTCGGGGAAGAGAGTGTACAGCTTCTCAGTAACGATAAGCCCGAGTACCGCGTCGCCAAGCAGCTCCAGCCGCTCGTTGCTCTGCGCAGCGCCTTCCGCCAGCGCGGAGCGATGTGTTAGCGCTTGCTCCACCAGCGGGGCGCAGTGCTCGGGAATCTGGAGCCTTTTGCAGAAATCCCGGACCGACGACAGGTTAGAACCGCTCGAACCGCTCCACATTGACCACAAACACAATCGCGCCGCCTACCAGCACCTTCACCGGGTTGGGCACAAAAGTGCCTACCGGCGCGGCGTCGGGCGGTAGCACGTTGACGTACTGCTCGCGCGTCTTGCAACTCTCTCCAATCAGGCGGAGCACCTGCTCCAGGTCCTCGTCCTCTACGCCAATGAAAAGCGTGACGTTGCCTTCACGCAGAAAGCCGCCGGTGCTCGCCACTTTGGTAAACTTGAAACCGTTGCGCAGCAGCGCATCCGAAATCTTGTTCTTGTCGCGGTCATGCACGACAGCGATGACCAGTTTCATCCCTTTCCCTCCTGCTTGGGGGGCGTTGCCCCCTTCCTCCGCGACGGTAACAGGAACAGAGCGCAAGGCTTTGCCTCGCCTTAAGGTTCAATCCTCGTGCCCAGTACCTGCAGGAACTTTGCCAGCCAGTCGGGATGCGCAGGCCAGGCAGGCGCAGTGACCAGATTGCCGTCCACCGTCGCTTTGTCAACAGGAATATCCACGTATTCGCCTCCCGCGGCGTTTACCTCAGGACCCACTGCTGGGTACGCGGAAGCCTTCTTGCCCCTCAATGCCCCTGCAGCGGCAAGCAGTTGCGCTCCATGACAAATCGCCGCGATGGGTTTGCCAGACTCGGCGAAGTGCTTCACGATGTGGATCACGCGCGGATTAAGGCGGATGTACTCCGGTGCACGCCCGCCCGGAATGACCAGCGCATCGTATTCCTCTGCTTTGACCTCATCGAAGGTGTAGTTCAGCGTGAAGTTGTGCCCCGGTTTTTCGCTGTAGGTCTGGTCGCCTTCGAAGTCGTGTACCGCGGTGCGCACCTTGTCGCCTGCTTTCTTGCCTGGGCAGACAGCGTGTACCTGATGCCCTACCATCAATAACGCCTGAAAAGGCACCATCACCTCGTAGTCTTCGACGTAGTCTCCGACCAGCATCAGAATGCGTTTGGCTGCCATTGCCAGCGCCCTCCTTAACTATCACGCTTCTACCTTATTATAACGCAAAAAGTGTTTCCGGATACTACCTGAAGCTTGCTATTGCCACCCTCCGATAATACCATTGATGCTGTACGGAGTCGTAATCTGGTGCTGCGTACGGGGTTTGAACTGTTCAGAATAACAAATGGGTTGGAGGGCGAGGCTCCGCCGAGCCGTCCCCCTGTCATGCTGAGCGCAAGCGAAGCATCTCCCTGTGGGGGAACGGATGAGATTCTTCGCCTCCGGCTCAGAATGACAGAGGGAATACCTTAGCTGTCATGCTGAGCGCAAGCGAAGCATCTCCCTGTGGGGGAACGGATGGGATTCTTCGCCTCCGGCTCAGAATGACA
>JANWYZ010000191.1 GCA_025054895.1 bacterium
TACCCAGGTCCTGCGGGGGGACAGAGCGCCCGACCAGCCCCGCCAGCGCAATAATGGTGAGCAGGTAGGGCAGGGAGAGCAACAGTTCCGAAGGAACCCGCACGCCAAACAGCATCTCACCCTGCAATCGCTGCTGGAGCGCGTCCAGAAAGCCGAAGCCCAATGCCGCGGCAGTCGCTCCCAGAGGCGTCCATCTGCCGAAGATAACCGCCGCCAGCGCAATGAACCCTTTGCCCGCGCTCATGCCCTCGGTGAACACGTTGAGCTGGCTCAAGGAGAGGTACGTGCCCGCCAGCGCAGCCAGCGCACCGCTCCACATCACACAGCGATACCGGATAGCAACGACGTGGATGCCCGCCAGCCGGCTTTTGCGCGCGCTTTCACCTGCGGCGCGCACCCGTAAACCCCACATCGTGTGGTAGAACAACCCATGCAACGCGAAAGGCAGCAGCAGCATCAGCACCACGAACGGACTTTGATCCGAGAGCAATCCGCCCAGAATGGGTATCGGCTGGAGCCACTGCAAACTCCATTCGGGCACACCATGCGCGCCCGGCGGCTTCTCGAAGAATCGACGCAACAGGAAAACGGTCAGCCCGGCGGAGAGCAGGTTGACCGCCATCCCGCTCACCACGTGATCGGCGCGGAATCGCTGGGTCAGCAACGCATGGAGGAAGCCCAGCAACGCGCCCGCCGAGACGCCGCACAGCACGCCCAGCCAGTCATTGCCCAGAGTGACCGCCGCCGCCCAGCCCACGAAAGCGCCCATCAGCATCTGTCCTTCGAGCCCGATGTTCACCACGCCGCTGCGCTCGGACAGGATGCCGCCCATTGCCGCCAGCGCAAGAGGGGTCGCCAGGCGAAGCGCGCTGCGAAAGAGCTCGATATCGAACACCTCACCCATCAGCCGGTCCTCCGCCGAAAGCGCATCGCCGCCAGGAAGAAGATAACCACCGCCTGTACCACTGTGGTAATCTCGCGGGGTACGGCAGGAACGGTCACCGACTGCATGTACACCGCGCCGTTCTTCATCGCTCCGAACACAAAAGCCGCAAGCACCGCGCCCAATGGGTGATTGTTGCCCAGCAGAGCGACCGCGATTCCGTCGAAGCCGTAGCCGGGCGAGAACTGGTCGTAGTAGCGATGGTGCACGCCCAGCACCTCCACTGCTCCTGCCAGACCGCCTATCGCCCCGCTCAACGCCATGCTACCCCAGATCACGCGCGAGACCTGTACGCCCGCCGCTCGCGCTGCCTCGGCGTTTGCCCCCACTGCTCGCAGCTCATAGCCCCAAACCGTACGCTTCAGCACATACCAGAGGATCAGCGCCGTCGCCAGCGCAATGAGAAGACCAACGCTGAGCCGTGTACCCTCTGCCAATATCGGCAGCCACGCCGAGGGCAGCGCTTCAGGTGTCTGCGGCGACATAGAATGAGGGTCTTTCCACACTCTGGTCACAAGATACTGGGTAAGGTAAATGGCGAGGTAGTTCATCATAATGGTCGTAATCACTTCGTGCGCTCCGCGCCACGCTTTCAGGATGCCCGGTATCCAGCCCCAGATACCACCCACCAGCGCGCCTGCCAGCAGCGCCAACAGAGCGTGCAACGGCGCAGGCAGACCAGCCACTGCAAACCCCACCCACGCCGACGCCAACGCTCCCATCAGCAACTGCCCCTCCACGCCGATGTTGAACTGCCCCGCTAAAAGACCAACTGCTACCGCCAGACCGGTAAACAGCAGGGGAGTGGCATTAAGCAGGCTTTCCGGCAGTGCGCCAGGCGCGGAGACCGCCCCTTCCCACCACGCCGCCAGCGCGGGTAGAGGCGGACTACCCGATAGCGCGATAACCACCGCCGCCACAATTACCGCCAGCGCAAATACCCCTACGGGAAGCAGAAGCTGCCTCCAGGGCGCTTTCATGCGACACCTCCCCTGACCGCGCCAACCATGAGCGCGCCGATCTCCTCACGCCGCTTGCGCTCGCCTTCCACAACGTCTACCAGTCTTCCGTCGAACAACACGCCCACACGGTCACACAACGATAGCAGCTCGTCCAGATCGAAAGACACCACCAGTGCAGCCGCTCCTTGCTGGCACGCTTCGCGGATAGCGCGGTGAACAGCCAGAGTGCTGGCGGCGTCCAGACCGCGAGTAGGCTGTCCGGCGATGAGCAAGACGGGCGTTTCCATCAGCGCGCGCCCCACTACCACCTTCTGCTGATTTCCTCCCGACAGGGCGGAGAAGGGCGCATCGGCGGCAGGCGCACGCACCGCAAACCGCGCGATAATGCGCTGAGCGAACTCTTTCATCCGTGCGAACGAAAGCGACAGCGCAGAGCCGAAACCCCCTTGGCGGTGCAATCCCAATGCGGCGTTCTCCGCTACCGACCATTCCAGTATCGCTCCGCGCAGGTGGCGGTCCTCCGCGATATAGCGCACGCCCTTGCGCAGGCGTTCGGCGGGCGACGAGCAGGTGATGTCTTCGCTGCTCAGCCAGATGCGCCCTTGCGCTGGAGAAGTCAGCCCCATCAGCGCATCGATTAGCTCCGCCTGCCCGCTGCCGTCCACACCCGCAACGCCAAATACCTCGCCCGGATAGATTTCAAAAGAGACCTCTTTCAACCCGGCACGACTGCGTATCGGTGGTACTGTCAATCCCTCCACTCGCAGACGAGGTCTATCCCCCAGGCGCTCGCCCAGCAACAGCTCTTCCTCGGGTAGCATTCCTCCCTCGCCCACGATGAGCCTTGCCAGCGTGCGGGCGTCCACCTGCGGTTCCGCTGCCGGCGACTCGCGCACCGGCATCGTGGCAACCACTTCGCCAGACCGCAAAACCGTTACCTCGTCCGCGTGTTGCAACACCTCCTGCAACTTGTGCGTCACCAGCAGCACGGTACGCCCCTCTCCGGTGAAGCGATGCAACAACGCGAAGAAGGCTTCCGCATCGGCGGGCGGCAAAACGGCCGTTGGCTCATCGAAAATCAGTATCCGCGCGTCGCGCAACAGCAGTTTCAGTATCTCCACCTTTTGCTGCTGCGACACCGATAGCGCGCCTGCTGGCGCGTTCCAGTCCGCTTCTAAAGCGATGACCTTTGCCAGCTCGTGCGCCCGAGCCAGCACCTGAGCGCGTGGTAGACGCGAGAACGACGCCCCTTCGCCGCCGAGCATCAGATTCTCCAGCACGCTCAGGCGCGGAATCAGCGCGTAATGCTGGCTCACCATGCCTACGCCTGCCTGCAACGCTTCTGACGGCGAGCGGAAACGCACCGGCTGTCCGTAGAGATGCACAGCGCCGCTATCAGGAAGGAAGACGCCATACAGGATGTTCATCAGCGTGGTTTTGCCTGCGCCGTTCTCGCCGACAATCGCGTGGATAGTTCCCTGCCGTACGGAAAGATGGATGTGGTTGTTCGCCAGCACCGCGCCGAAGCGCTTGCAGATGTCTTCCATGCGTACGACGGTAGACGCGCTGGTACTCATGGTTGCTCCATGCGGATAGCTCGGGCGATGTTGGGGTCGGTACGGCGCAGTTCCTGTGCGACCGGTTTCTCCTGCGAGGTAGAGCGCAGCCCGGCAAGGAGGGCGTCGTATTCTTCTCCGTCCAGGGGCAGGGTCACCGATTTTGCTTGCTTGGCAGACAGGATAATGGCGTTCGCCAGCTCGAGGCTCCACAACGCTTCCTCGCCGGGCGCAACCAGCCGCTCCTCCCGCCCTAACAGCACCCGCGCAAAGTTGCGTATTACCGCCTCGTGCCCTTGTTCGCCTGCCGATACGTCCAGACATACCGACTCCGTAACAGGAAGTTCCCACATGTCCTCAGTTTGCTGCATATACTGTGGAATAGGGGGCGCGATGCGCGTAACAGCTACCTGTTCGCCGTCTATCACCACCTTGCCTCGCTCGCCGACCACTTCGAAGCGGCGCGCGGGGGGCATCTCGTTGACGTTCACATACAGGTAACCGTGCGCCCCGTTGGGGTACTCCAGCAGGGCAAACGCCTCATCTTCTACTTCTATCTGGTGGTAGCGGGTGCGCACCTGCGCGGTTACCTGGCGCGGCATTCCCACCAGCCAGCAGAAAATGTCCAGATGGTGGGGCGCCTGGTTGATAAGCACCCCTCCGCCTTCCCCCGACCACGTGCCCCGCCAGGCGGCGGAGCGATAATACGCCTCGTTGCGACACCATGTAGCGATGGTGTGCGCCCGCAACAGGTTGCCGATAATGCCCTCTTCTACCGCTCGCCGGGCGATTCGAAAGTGCTTTTCCGTGCGCATCTGCAGCATCGCACCGAGCAAACAGCCTTGTTTCTGCGCGCACTCCACCATCCGACGCCCTTCGGAAACGCTGACCGCAAGCGGTTTCTCGCAGAGCACATGCACCCCCTGCTCGAACGCGCACAGGGCAATCTCTGCGTGCGTCGGATGCGGTGTGGCGATAAGCACGGCGTCTACCATTCCACTGCCCAGCAACCGCCGATAGTCGGTAAAGCCGGGCACGCCGAACTGCCGCGCGACCTGCTGCGTGCGCTCTGCCGACGCCGAGCAAACCGCCGCCAGAACCGCCTCCTCAACCCGCTGGATGAGAGTGGCATGAGCTACGCCCATGCCACCTACTCCGATAACGCCAAAACGCACCCGTTCCATATACCGCTACCTGACGATATTTGGATCGGACACTCGCTGTCCAAGTACTCTACGCTTGGGCTGTGAACTCGCTTTCAACTCACGCAAAAGGGCATCATACTCGGCGCGGTCCACCGGTAGCGATACCGCTTTGTTGCGCTTGCTCGAGAGGATGATGCCGCTGGCAAGTTCCACGCACCAGATGCCCTCCTCGCCGGGCGACAGCAACGGTTCGCCGTACAATATCGCCCGCGCGAAGTTGCGCGTGACCTGCGCATGTCCGGCAGGCATGTCCTCTACCTCAATCTCCACCGGTTCCGTTTTCGGTCCCGACCACATGTCGGATGCGCTCAGGGTGAACTCACGAAGAGGCGGTTCCACGCGCCGGATGGTCACCTGTCCGTCCTGAATCACTATCTTGCCCCGGTCGCCTGCGATTTCGATTCGTTGCGTGCCTGGCGCTTCGTTGGTAGTGGTATACAGGTAGCCGTGCGCGCCGTTGGCGTATTCCAGCAGCGCGAACGCCTCGTCTTCCGTCTCGATGTCGTGCAAGCGAGTGCGAGTGGAGGCGGTTACCTTCGCCGGTAGCCCGGCGAGCCAGCAAAACATGTCCAGCAAGTGCGGCGCCTGATTCACCAGAACCCCGCCTCCTTCGCCCGCCCACGTCGCTCGCCACTCTGCCGAGTCGTAATACGCCTGATTGCGATACCACGCGGAGACCAGCTCCGTGCGCATAATCTCACCCACAACGCCCTGCTCTATTGCCTTACGGGCAATGCGGTATGGACGCTCGGTGCGCATCTGAAACATCACCGCGAATACCTTGCCCGCGCGCTTCGCCGCCTCAATCATGCGGTCCGCTTCCACCGGGTTAATCGCCATCGGTTTCTCGGTCAGCACGTGTAAACCTTTGCTGAATGCGTACTCGGCCACTTCAGGGTGTGATGGATGAGGCGTCGCCACAATCACTGCGTCCGCCAGCCCGCTGTCGATGCATTGACGGTAGTCAGTAAAGAAAGCAACTCCATATCGCTCGCCCACGCTCTTTGCCACGCCCGGGTCGATGTCAGCGACCGCTTTCAGCTGCACCTCTTCCACTTCAACCATCATTCTGGCGTGGGCGGAGCCCATCCCTCCGACGCCGATAATTGCCAAGCGTACCTTGTCCATGTTTGCGAACCTCCCTGATGTCGCGCCTTCGTGTGCCATATTCGCCTGAACGGAGGGTTCTCCCTGCCCGCAGGGTGTGATAGAATAGGGCAGGAGGTGGCACCTGCCGCGCCGTCGGGTTTGCCCGGTCGCGACGGAGCGCGACCTGCCCATGTTGTCATGCTGAGCCGAAGGCGAAGCATCTCTGAGATTCTTAGATCTGTAGAGCGTCGTGTAGGGGAAGGGTGTTAGT
>JANWYZ010000192.1 GCA_025054895.1 bacterium
TGGAGGTCTTATACACTCGTCCAGACATTCGCACCTTCGTTATAGTGGGCGGCGACCGGGATTACATCCCATTAGTGCAGCACCTGCAGCGCCAGGGCAGAACTGTTCTCATCGTTACTTTCCGCGGGAACCTCTCCGGGGACCTGCTGAATCTGGTGGGAGAGAAGTACTTTGTGGACGCCGCCAACCTTTTGGACGAGAAGTTCATGCACCTCATTGAGCACATCTCAGCGCCCACTACGCACGCCCAACCAGTTACTTCTCCGTCTCTTCTGACTCCACCCGTTCAAAAGGAGGTGTTTTATCCTTCGGCTCCGGTGGACGAGCCTGACACGCGCAGATGTCTCTACATCTTAGTCAACGAGTTCGGTACCTTTCCTGAGATTTGGCTTACTCCGTTTCTACGCCGACTGAACGAGGAGTTCCCTCTGTTGGCAAACCACGAGCGCAGGGCGCTGATTGCGAACCTGGTTGCAGCTGGAGCCATCCGCGTAGAAAAGCGAGAGGGCAATCCGTACCCGTATTCAGTTGCCATTATCAACTGGGATCATCCCACAGTGCATGAGGTGAATGAACCGCCGACGCAATAATCGACTAGGGAGGAACAATCATGCGTCATCCACAGATTCTGCAGGCAGACCGCTCGGTGCTGGTGGTGGTGGATATGCAGGAACCGTTCCTGCGCAACCTCTTCGAACGCGAGCGGGTGGTCAATCATTGCCGTCTGCTGATTCAGTCTGCGAAGGTGCTGAAGGTTCCGGTGATTGCTACC
The DNA here is from genome assembly GCA_025054895.1 of bacterium. Classification (GTDB taxonomy): domain Bacteria; phylum Armatimonadota; class HRBIN16; order HRBIN16; family HRBIN16; genus HRBIN16. The sequence continues at coordinate 773 of JANWYZ010000192.1, forward strand.
TTGCAATACGCGCAGAGAATGGGCGGGGTGATACCTGAAATCGCGGAGGTGCTTCCCGAAGGCTGCGAACCGATAGACAAGATGTGCTTCAGCTGTTACGGCTCCGACCCATTTCGCGCCGCACTGATGGCAAGCGAGCGTACGCAGGTAGTGGTATGTGGCGTGGAGGCGCATATTTGCGTGACGCAGACCGCTCTCGATGCGCAAGAGGCGGGCTTTCAGGTTCACGTAGCGGAGGATGCGGTGAGTTCTCGCTCACGTGAAAACTGGCAAACTGCCATGCGTCGGCTGCGTCACGCGGGGGTGGTGGTTACCTGCGCCGAGTCCGTCATCTACGAGTGGTTGATCCAGGCGGGTACTGACGAATTCAGGCAGATATTGCAGCTGGTTAAATAAAGCAGAAGCCCTCCGCGTTGCGGAGGGCGCAATTGGTAGCCCCAGGGGGATTCGAACCCCCGATCTCCTGGCTGAGAACCAGGTGTCCTAGTCCACTAGACGATGGGGCCGCGTCACCGAGTAGCATTATACACTACTCCCCAACGATTTGTCAATCGGATAAACCAGGGGTTTCGGAGTGTGAAGGATGCAATTGTGTGAGGTCGCCTTCGATTGCTGGGGCCGGGGGCGGGTATAGGGTAGTGGGTCCTGTGCAACACGGTGGGGGCGGCGTAGAGGTGGGGACAGGATGCAAGTTGCGCTGGGCGAATACCTTTCTAACCTGCTGGAGAGTGAGGACATGATGTATGAACACACGCGCCGTCAAACAGGCAAGCACCTTCTTCCCGGAACCTCTGCGTCATCGGGTTCGCCAGAACGTCATGCGCTACGCCTGGGCGAAGGAAACCGCCCGGATACTGGTGGAAGCCGCTATGCCGTGGCGGCAAATGAGCAACGACGCCCTCTGGGCGTTGATGTTTGGTCCCACGATTACTCGCTCCTGGCACGTCTGGTCGAGCGGGTACTGCCCCGCTTGCAAACAGCCTGTGCCCATGTATAACTGGCTGATAGACCCCTGGAAGAACGCATGGAAGGTGCAATGTCCTCACTGCAAGATGCTGTTTCCTACCAACGACTTTGACGCCTACTACCGTTCCGGGCTGGACGAGCATGGTATTTTTGATCCCAAACGGGCGGCCCGCTCGCTCCTGTTCCACACCCAGCATCCTGACCCCAAAGACCCGTTGCACCGTTTCGGCGTGGACGATGGGGAGGGGTACGTGGAAGGCGAAAGCCGCTGGCGATTCATCGGCGCGTATCTGGTGTACGGGCAGTGGAAGGGGATGGTGCTGGCAGGTATAAAAAATCTTGCCGCCGCCTACTTGGTCACGGAAGACCCGATATATGCGCGCAAAGCAGGTATTCTGCTCGACCGGGTGGCAGACCTGTACCCGCAGTTTGACCACAAGACGCAGGCGGTAGTTTATGAAACAGTGCGCACCGACGGCTACGTCTCCACATGGCACGACGCCTGCGAAGAGACACGCCTGCTGGCAATGGCATACGATGCGGTGTTCGACGCTCTGCGCACAGATAGAGAACTGGTACAGTTCCTGTCACAAAAGGCAAAGCAGCATCGCTTATCCAACCCCAAAGCCACTTTCGCCGATATCCAACGCAACATCGAGCAGGGCTTGCTGGTAGACCCCTTGCGCAACGAACACAAAATTACCAGCAACTTTCCACGCACGCCTTTTACAAAGGCGGTACTGCTGGCAGTGCAAGGATACGGACACAATCGCGACGCGATACAAAACCTGCTGAACGAAACCCTGAAAAAGGCAACGGCAGTAGATGGGGTCACCGGTGAAAAGGGCATCGCCGGTTACTCCGCTTTTGCGGTACGCGCGATAGGCGACATGGTAGCCACCTTCGACCGGGTGGACGCAGGCTTCCTGCGCTGGGCAGTACAGCAGTTCCCACTACGGGATACCTTTCGCTTCCATCTGGACACCTGGGCGCTACAGCGGTATTATCCTCTGAGTGGGGATACGGGTGTGGTAGCCCACCGCATCGCCGAATACGCAGGGGTGTCCTTTTTGCGCCTTCCATCTGCGGGCAGCGGCATCTTTTCCGCAGACCCCGTGTTCAGCCCATCCATGTTTACCTTTTTCTGGCGGTTGTATGAGCTGACGACGGACGTAGACTTCGTGAGGCTACTCTATCGCGCCAATGCAGGCAAGGTAGATGGTTTGCCTCACGACCTCTTTGCAGAGGACCCGGGCGACTTCCAGCATCGCGTGAAGCAGGTCATTACCAGGCATGGTGCGGAGTTTCGCCAGGCGAGTGTCAACAAAAGCAAGTGGCACCTGGCGATTCTGCGTTCCGGCAAGGGGGAGCGTCAGCGCGTTGTATGGCTGGACTACGATGCTGGTGGAGGTCATGGACACGAGGACGCCATGAACCTGGGCATGTTTGCGTTCGGGCTGGATCTGATGCCCGATTTCGGCTACCCGCCCGTGCAGTACGGTGGTTGGACCTCACCACAGGTACGCTGGTACTTCTGCAGTCAGGCGCATAACACCGTGGTCGTGGATGGTAAAACACAGAGTACAGGCGATGGGACATGTACCCTGTGGTGTATTCAGGAGCCTGTACAGGTGGTTCGCGCTTCCGCTTCCAAAGTGTACGGCATCCCCCAGTACGAGCGCACGGTGATACTTGTAGATATTTCTCCCCAACACTTTTACGTGCTGGACATCTTCCGTGTAGGAGGAGGCAGCGTGCATGATAGGTTTCTGCACGGATACTTCGGCAGAGTGGAGGCGAACGGTGCGCTTACTCCTGCATCCACGCCGCCAGAGCATACAACAACGCTCATGCGCCAGTTCATGCGCGTCGCTTTGCCTGACGCGCAAACGCCATTGCGAGTGGACTGGCATGTAGAAGACCGCTTCAACTACTTGCCCAAAGGTAAGCAGATTACCCTGCGTTGTATCGACCTGACCACAGAGAGCGAGCCTTTTCTATGTGAAGGATGGGTTGCCATATCAGGCTTCAGCAGCACAGAAGAAGCATGGATACCCCGTTTGATGGTGCGACGGCACGGTTCTGCACCACTGGCGTCTACCTTTGTGGCGGTGCTGGCGCCTTTTGAAGGCAAAACCTGTCCGGTAAAAGCAGCGCGCCGACTGCCTCTTCACACCTCGGGAGGACAGCCTTATGGCAAGAATCAGGTTGCGGTGGAGGTCAACCTGGCAAACGGCGACACCGACCTGATTATCGCGATGGACGTGGAGAATGCGCTGAGGATAACCCCCAGCTTTCGACAGCACAAACAAGCCATCCAGCGCGATTGGGGCGTGAGCAACCAATCCGATATACTTTTCGTCCGCAAAGATTCTACCGGCAGGCGCAAGACCATGCTTTCGTGTGCATAGAGCGGTATCGCTTAGAAAGTAATGTCCTTCGCTCCGCGGGCTGACAGGTTAGTTACTCCCTTTCCAGAAGGTCTACCTCCTTTACCTCCGCTGGCTTACCGATGATCACTCGCCACGTCTTGATCTGGCACGCGCCAATCGGAGATTCCCACGCAATATCCAGCAAAGGCATCTCGATATGCGCCGTACAAGCCTGTCCTGCACTCTCATACGCCCGCACGATGAGGGCGTCCGAGTCCTCTGCTTTTTTGCACACCGTGATCAGCACGTTCTCTGGATGCACACGCAATAGCGAGGCAGCTGGGAACAGACTGCCCTCATGAGTATACTCGTTCACAGCGATAGGCTGGACATTCAGCTCCCAGGCGCGACGTGGAATATGCCTCTCTTGCCAGTTGCCAGCGTGTGGAACCATCCGATAGGTAACCGTCTGGATCCCCTGATCGATGTATGGGTACCGTCTTTGTGGTTCCAGCTGGTGCGGGTCATGGTGCGCATAGGCGGGGCTGCGCAGGACGCTGAGGCGCAACTCGGATCCCAGCGCGTCGTAGCCGTATTTGCTGTCGTTAAGCAGTGCGAAGCCGTAGGGGATACGTTCGCCGTCGTCGTTCGTCGCCCAGCCTGACAGGTCTATCCACTGCTGACAGGGTTCCTCCTCGCCGTTCGCTTCGCGCACCGTAAAGCCGTAGGGGGCTTCGGCGGTCACGCGCGGCTCCTGCAGGCGGAGCGGAAAGGCGAGCTTGAGCATCCTGTACTGCTCCTGCCAGTTGATGGTAGCGCGACACTCGATGAGCTCTATCTCACGGTACAGGTAGAGGCGCTGAATCATCTGCGAGTTTCCCCAGCGCGTTTCGATGCGCAGGCAGGCGCGCACGTCGCCCAGCTCCTCCACTGCCATCTGCGCGCCGTCGAAGCGCCCAATCTCGTTGCGGAAGGAGGCAACGTCATGGCTCCACGTATCGCTGGGGTCGTCGATGACTACGCCTGCGTTCGCAGGAGCGGAAAGCACCTCCACGCGGTGTCGCTTGTCGTAAAGACGTGCAAGATGCCCTGCTGGGTTCACCTCCAGACGCCAGAAGTCGTTTTCCAGCGCTGCGCCCTCGGCGCTCACCCCGGCGTGTAACATGCCCGTTGGAGAGGGAGAATAGGACTGCACGTCCGCCCGCAACACGCGGTAGCCCATCGGAGGCAGTTCTAACACGAACACGCTACGCCTTTGACCGCTGGCAGTGCTGGACTGGATGCTTTGAGCGGGTATCGGGTTGCCCGCCTCATCCTGTAGTTGTGCTGAACCACGCTCTACTTCTACAGGGACCCTCACCTGCCAGGGCAACGGATTAAATATCACCAGCGGCGCGCCTTCTCCGCGCGTGTCTATCTTCCTTGTGAGCGACTGCAGACTCGTATGCAGAGCGTAGCTGCCCAGCGTCGCGGCGTGTCCGTACAGGTCACGAGCGTCCTCGTAGCCCTCAGGCAGACTGGTTCCCGCGAGGATATCGTGAAACTGGTTGAACAGCACGCTCTGCCATGCCTCGGTCAACGCCTGTTGCGGGTATTCGCGCCCCAGCAACGCCCACGCCATCGACGCCACACGCTCAGCGGTCATCAGCAAGTGTTCCGTGCGTCGATTCTGGCGCTTGACTTCTGAATGGGCGGTGTAACAGCCGCGCGCATGGTGTTGCAGCTCCTTCGCGACGGTGGGGATGGGCGCGCCCTCGGCGGATTGCCTCTCTACTGCCTCGAAGAAGCGCTGGAGAGTGCTCAGTTCCACGCCATGGGTCTGCCGCAACGAGCGGATGTTCTGCACGGTCGGGCCGCCGCCGTGATTGCCCACGCCGTAGAAGACGATGTAGTCGTGTAGGAAGGGAGGCGCG
>JANWYZ010000193.1 GCA_025054895.1 bacterium
ACCTCTTCTTTTAGATATGATAAACGCGAAGCGTCATTCTGCAGGAACGGGGTGTTACTATGAAGGTGGCAATGGGCATTTGTGAACTGGAGATGGGCGGCAAGTATCTGGGCGAGTTGCGTGACGCCAACGCGCTGATGGGCAACATGAACGCGCTGCGGGCGCGCATGGAGGAGGACGGCTATCTGCTCATTCGTCGCTTCCATGACCCGCAGAAGGTGAAGGCAGCGCGACGTGTAGTACTGGAGAACCTTGCGGCGAACGGACAGGTTGACATGCGTTACCCGCTGGATGAAGCGGTAATTGCAGAAGGCGCACGCGGAGCCTTCCTCGGCGGCGCAAAGGCGGTGACGCATACCCCCGAGTTCCTCGCAGTGGTGGAGTCTCCCGAAGTGATGCAGTTTTTCAGCGATTTTCTGGGTGCGCCCGCAATCACCTTCAACTACAAGTGGCTCCGAGCGGTGGGCACAGGCGACTTCACCGGCGCACACTATGATATTGTATACATGGGCAGAGGAACCACCAATCTGTATACTCTGTGGACGCCTTTAGGGGACGTTCCTCTGGAGAAGGGGCCGCTGGCGGTGCTGGAAGGCTCACACCGTCTGGAGCAGTTAAAGCAGACCTACGGCAGGGTGGACGTAGACCGTGACAGGATAGAAGGTTGGTTCTCGAAAGACCCTGTGGAGCTGGTAGACAGGTTCGGTGGACGATGGCTGACTACAGAGTTCGAAGCGGGCGACGCCATCATCTTCGGCATGTTCACCCTGCACGGCTCGCTGAACAACGTGACGAACGCCTACCGTCTCAGCTGCGATACGCGCTACCAGCGTGCAGACGAGCCCGCTGACGATCGCTGGGTTGGAGAGACCCCCAAAGGGCACGAGGCATTAGGTAAGGAGCAGCTACAGTCCATCGAAGAGGCGCGCAGGCGCTGGGGATTGTGAGGCAGGATATTCTCCCCGTGCACCGAACAACAGAGCAGATTACTGCCACACAAAGACGCAGAGGCGCGAAAGACCATGCACGGGGAGGTTTCCGTTCACACCGCTGACCTTGCCGCTTGCGCCAGGGTAGAGGCTCCATTACGGATTGACCTGCCCCCTGACAGAGCGCTGCAACGAGCGGCAGAAGAGGGGCGTTTGCAGCTGGTGGACAAACGCTCAGGACAAGTGCTGGAAGCGCAGTGGCTGGATGGCTCCCTGTGGACAATCGCGCCCTCGTCAGGGCTATCGGGAAGGCTGATTGTGCGTGTTGTATCCGCGCCAGCAAAGGTTCGCCTGCGCGCCTACCGTGACCGTCCGACGCGGCAGATAGTGTTTGAAGAAGACAGGCGTCCGGTACTGCAGTATAACTACTGGACGATAGACCGCCCCGACCGGCACGCGCAGGTGTCGCCCGAAAACCGCATCTATTCGCGCCCCCGTAGCAACTACATCCATCCACTTTATGGCTTGCAAGGTGAGGTCATCACGGAAGACTGGCCAGTAGACCATCCGCACCACCGGGGTATTTACTGGGCGTGGCCAGAGGTGGACTACCGCGGCGAGCGAGGCGATTTGCACGCCCTGCAGCACGTGTTCGCCTGCCCCACGGGCAGGTACCGGGTGACGGCAGGAACGGTTTTCACACAGGTCGAGGCGGAGAGCGTGTGGCGGTGGGAAAGCGGCGAGCCTGTCGTAGTGGAATGGGCGCGTATCCGCGCATACCGTCGCACCCAGCAGGGACGATGCGTCGACCTCGCCTTCTTCTTCACCGCCCTGAAGGAGCCAGTACTGTTAGCCCGGCGGGGCACGAATCTGTACGGTGGCTTAAACATGCGTCTGTCTGCGATTCAGCACCAGAAGTTCGTCTTCCACACCGAAGGCGAGCAGGCGTGGGCAGGAGCTTTCGGTGTGTTTCCTGAGGGCGATGAGCCAGCTGGCTTACTGATTTTCCCCCACGTGCAGAACCCGTACCACCCACCTGACTGGGTGCAGTATCCGAATCTCAACTGGATCCAGCCCACGTTTCCATCTGCGGGGTTGAGGCATGAGCTGCAACCGGGTAAGCCTCTGGCGCTCCGCTATCGGCTGTGGATTCGGCCGGGCACAGAGCCGCCGCCTGATCTCTGGCAGGCGCAGTGGCAAGCGTACCAGTCAATGGAAAGAGGTGATGAGGTATGAGCAAGGCATCACGCGGACGGACAGGTTTTCCGGCGGTAGTGGCTGCCTCGGCTATTGGGCGAGGCGGTCAACCTGCGCCCAGCGAGCGCATCGCTGTCGGTCTCATCGGTGCAGGAGGCATGGGCAGGGCGAACCTGCACAACTGCGCCCAGTACCCCGACGTGGTGGTGACCGCTGTGTGCGATGTGTGGAAAGGCCGGCTGGATGCTGCCCTCGAGCCTTTTAAGACCACCGCAAAGGGCTATCGCGATTACCGCGAGCTGCTGGAACGCCCCGAGGTAGACGCGGTAATTATCGCCACCCCACCACACTGGCACACGCTGCAGGCGATTCACGCCGCACAAAAGGGCAAACACATTTACCTGCAGAAACCCATGACGCTGTACCCTGACGAGAGCCTTGCGGTGCGCAACGCGGTACGCAGGCACAGGGTCATCACCCAGATTGGCACGCAAATTCACGCCAGCGACAACTTCCGCCGCGTGGTGGAGTGGGTACGCTCTGGAAAGCTGGGACATATCAGCGTCGTGCGCACGTTCAACGTGATGAATCAGGGTCCGCAGGGCATCGGTCATGCACCCAAAGAGCCTCCCCCTGCCGACCTGGACTGGGAGATGTGGCTGGGCCCCGCTCCTAAGCGCGAGTTCAACCGGCTGCTGGTTGCTGACGCCTATTACCACAGCTCCTTCTGGAATTACTCCGGCGGCTGGACGATGGGTATGGGACCGCACATTATCGACCTGCCGGTATGGGCGCTGGATTTGGGCGTGCCTCTTGTGACCCACTGCACAGGCGGACGTTTTGTGCTGCGCGACGATGGCGACGTGCCTGACACGCAGGAGGTACTGTGGCAGTACCCAAACATCACGATGACCTGGATGATGAACTTATGTAACAGTTTCGGCTTCGACTTCGGACGAGGGCAGCCTGCCCGCCGACTGGGCGTGTACTTCCATGGCGTCAACGGCACGCTCTTCGCGGATTACGGCAGGCACGAAGTGGTTCCGGAAGGCGAACTGCTCAAAGACCCTACCCCGCCCCCACAGAGCATTCCGTCATCGCCGGGGCACGAGCGCGAATGGCTGGACTGTATCAAGACAGGCAAACAGCCCAGTTGCAGCGTGGAGTACCACTATCGCATCGACCTCGCGCTCACCCTGGCGAACGTGGCGTACAGGGTGGGGAGAGCCATACGCTTCAACCCGCGCACCGAAAGGATAGAAGGCGACCGCGAGGCGCAACGTCTGGCGCGACCACAGTATCGCCCGCCCTGGAAGTTTCCGGAGGAGTACTTGAGGTGAAGGCAACAGATTTGTTTGACAAATCGCACTAATCAAGGGTATAACACAAGCAGGTGAGGATTGTTTGTATACCTCATTCGGGAGGTGATGCGACGGGAGGGCTTCGGCAAAGACGCCCTCTGCGTGGCGTTAGCGGCGAACTCCTACACCGACATCTTCCAGGAGGAGGCAGCCGAGTGGGTGATCGATGATGACTTCTGCGAAGCCTCCAAACTACTGGTGGAGTTTCTGCACTTCGACGGTCTACCCGATAAGCAAACTGTAGACCGCTACTGGCGTCAGTTGATTCACAACACCCACGGCGCGCTCGCGGAGAAGGTGCGTACCAATGACCGGCTCGGCGCGCTGATGGTGATGGGCATCACGTTGCATATCGTACAGGATTTCTACGCCCATTCCAACTGGGTAGAGCTCGACATTCCCCGCCGTGCAGGTGTTAGAGACGCAACCTACTTCGACCTCTCTGCAGAGAGGCTGGAAGGTCTGCTGCGCGGAGCGATGGTATGGGCAAGAAGCGGTCTGTTCACTCACTGGGCGGGTGGGCTGAGCCACGACGCCCTACACAAAGACCATGCTGGTAAACCCTATTTTGACCAGGCGTATCGTTGCGCCTACAAGGCGTCTCTGCAGTGGCTGCGCCTCATGCGCAAGTGGGTTGTGGACGATCTGCGTCGCCCCGACTTCTGGAATGAGCTGCAGCGCTACCAGTTCACCGGAAATCGGAGGCATCTCTACACCCTGACCGAATTTGACGAGGGCACGATACGCTGGCTGTGCACCTACGGCGGCGCGTGGAAAACCCCGCACCAGTGGAGCAATACAGACATGGCGGCAGACGACATGCCCAATGTGCCCGGCATCGGAGTCGCAGAACAAGCCTCTCCGGACTATCCTTTTCTCGGTATAGAGTGGTTCGCCAACTGCGCGCTGGTTGCGCAGGGGATGTTTGAGGTACGACTGAGACCAGGGGGAGCACGAACCTTTGCGAAGCTAACGCGTGTAGAGAATCTGGAAAACGCCCTGCGGCATAGTAGCGATTTCGGTGAAACCGTGCGCGTTATTCACTCTGAGGTTCCTCCACTGCCTCCACTGGACACCCCCGTCATCCGTGATGCGTTCACCGTTCTGGCGCGAAGCACGCAGGACGATTATCCTCAAGTGCGCTGGTTGAGGGTGCGAGTTCCCGAAGCGATGGACCTGGACACTGGCGCGGGCTGGGACAATGTGAACAACGAGGAGATAGGCGGCGCCAGCGACTACTGGGTGATGTTCATCGTGAACGGGGAAGCGGAACACCCCTACACCGAAGCCGAGTATGTGGATACCAGCCACTCGTATCCCGTTTGGGGCGTGCTCAAGCCGCTGTGGGAGCGACGCCCTGTGCGCGTGCAAATCCGTATGTTCGAGAGCGACCCCACAAACCACAAGGACGAGGAGATGGACGTCGCGCCTGGCAGCCCCAAAGCGTTCACCTTCGAGTTTGACCCAGAAACGGGGAGTTATGGGGCAATCGCCGGTTATCAGCTATGGCGCATTCCGCGGGGGTACTTCCTCAAGAGCGACGGCGCGGGCGACCTGCGAGCGCGCATATACGTCAAAATCTGGATGATGGAAGATTTTCCCCAACCCCTGTTCAGGGTATTATCCCCGTGGAAGGAGCGGTGCTTCTGGTGCGGGAGTTCGTGATGCAAAGCGACCGGTGTCCCTCCTACGCAGGCGGAGGAGGGACGTTTTGCCGGTACAAAAACGCTGCTCTCCAGCGATGCGAATGAACGGAGCCTTGCCCTTCAGAATGGGTGGAGGCTCCGTGCTTCATCGTGACCACTAACGGTTATTCCGACCAGCACTGTCATTCTGAGCGTCAGCGAAGAATCTCGTTGGTTTGCAAAGGCAGACGCTTCGCTTGCGCTCAGCATGACAGCATTGGAGGGTCGCGCTCCGTCGCGACCTGAAGGTTTTCTGATGTGGCATGGTGGATCGCCCATGAACCACGCGCACGATGCGCGTGCCACTCTAGAGGGTCGCGCCCCGTCGCGACCACTCAAACTGGACGGCTCGGCAGGAGCCTCGCCCTCCAATCCGCCACAACACTACTACTCTTCGGCTTTCCTGTGTGGTATCATGGTATGCCGTGGTAGGCTGTCGCCCCGCTGATATGTTTGCGCAAGCCAGGCAACTTCGGGTAAACTAAGCCGGAATAGGTTGCAGGGTATGACAGGCATGGTTCGTGTTGCTTTCGCTACCTTAGGTTGCAAGGTTAATCAATACGAGACGCAACGCATCATCGACACCTTCGAGGAGCAGGGCTTCGCCGTGGTGGGTTTCGATGAGCCGGCAGAGCTGTACGTCGTCAACTCCTGCTCGGTCACCCAGCTGGCAGAGAAGAAATCGCTGCAGATGGTGCGTCGCTTTGCCCGCCAGAATGCCGGAGCGCGTGTGGTGTTGACTGGCTGCTTCGCACAGTTCACCATTCTGCGCGGAGAGACCGTTGCGGACGCCGCTTTGCTGGTTCCGAATACCGATAAATTGCGCACGG
>JANWYZ010000194.1 GCA_025054895.1 bacterium
CAGTAGGCGCTGGATACGCATGGCGTTGTTCCTCCTTTCGTGAAGATGTCGTTGCCGGCGGGCGTAGGTCGGTTGAGAGCGGCGAGAGAGGGTAACAGCAGGCGTCAGACCCAGCGCCCAGCAGGCTTTTGTAGTAAGTTTAGCAAGGATAAATAAGTTTGTCAAGCCTTTCCGAGGGTGTTCCAAAAATCCTCTAAGCAACATCCTAGTGCTCTGTTAAGTTATGAGTTTACGATTGCGCAACATCTCTCCCCCGATTTGGGTCGGGGGAAGCCATTACCCCAATTTTCCGAACACCCTCAGTCTCCCCGAGGTACTCGAAAAACAGTGAGTATGAGAGTATCGCACGACATCGTCTTCCACAACCAACGCTGATGAGTCCACCGATTTGGGGAACAGCCTCGCATCCGATTGACAACCGTTCGCACAGACTGGTAACATCTATCTGTAAGTACACCGTATTCTCCATGAGGGAGAAAGCCGAAAATAACACCGTAGCCGATTTGTGCATACCTCGCACGCGCCGAAGGAGTACGTCATGCGATTTCTGCTGAGCCTGTTCGAAAGCAACGAACGCGATATCCGACGCTACCGCAAGGTGGTAGAGAAGATTAACGCCCTGGAAGATCAGACAGCTGCTCTGAGCAACGAGCAACTGCGCGCCAAGACGGACGAGTTCCGCAACCGCCTGGCGAATGGGGAGACGCTGGACGACCTGCTGCCGGAAGCCTTTGCGGTGGTAAGGGAAGCCTCCAAGCGTACCCTCAAGATGCGTCATTTTGACGTACAGCTGATTGGTGGTATGGTGCTGCACGATGGGCGCATTGCCGAGATGAAAACAGGCGAGGGAAAAACGCTGGTTGCCACCCTGCCCATCTACCTCAACGCGCTCGAGGGCAAGGGCGTCCATCTGGTAACCGCTAACGACTACCTGGCGCGGCGCGACGCGGTGTGGATGGGACCCATCTACCACCTGCTGGGCATGAGCGTGGGAGTCATTCAGGGACAAAGTCCTGAAACAGGCGAAATCGGCGGCTCCTACCTCTACACACCTGGCTATCAGGCTCCTGACCCGCGCTACCTGCACCTGAAAGAGTGCCATCGCAAAGAGGCGTACCTCGCGGACATCACCTACGGCACGAACAACGAGTTCGGCTTCGACTACCTGCGCGATAACATGGCGTTCTCCATCGAAGATGTGGTGCAGCGCGAGCTGAATTACGCTATCGTGGACGAGGTAGACAGCATTCTCGTCGACGAGGCGCGAACCCCCCTGATCATCTCCGGCTACGCAGGCGAGTCCACCGACCTCTACTACCGCGTGGACCGTGTCGTGCGCTACCTGCAGGCAGGGCGGGATTACACGCTGGAGGAGAAGCAGAAGATAGTCACCCTCACCGAAGAGGGCATCCAGCGTGTGGAGAACGGCCTGGGCGTCAAAAACCTCGCCGAAGACCCCGACCTGATGCACCACGTCAACGCTGCGCTCAAGGCGCACACCATCTTTAAGCGCGACGTGGACTACGTGGTGCGCGGCGGCGAGATTATCATCGTGGACGAGTTCACCGGACGCCTGATGCACGGCAGACGCTTCAGCGACGGCATCCACCAAGCCTTAGAAGCCAAAGAGGGCGTGCCCATCAAACAGGAGAGCCAGACGATTGCCGTCGTGACCTTCCAGAACTACTTCCGCCTGTACAAGAAACTGGCGGGCATGACAGGCACCGCCAAGACCGAAGAGGACGAGTTCCGCAAGATTTACGGGCTGGACGTGGTGGTAGTGCCCACCAACAAGCCCATGATTCGCATCGACCACCCCGACGTTATCTACAAGACGGAAGAAGCCAAGTTCCGAGGCATCGCCACCGAGATTCTGCGCCTGTACGTGAAACAGCAGCCGGTGCTGGTAGGCACGCGCTCCATCGAAATGTCCGAAAAGGTAAGCGATCGCCTGCGCCCGGATAGGCTCAAACTGCTTTGCCTGATCCATATCCTGCGCGACGAACTGGAAAAGCGCAAAGAGGTACCCAGCGACAAGAAGAAGGAGTATCGCGCCCTGCTCAATCGGCGTCTGGAAGATCTGAGCCTCAGCGCGTTGACTCCGCTGGCGCGAGAGCTGGGCATCGTACCCGATATGAATCTGCCCGAAAACCTGCAGAGAGCGATCCAGCTCATCGGCGCGCCGCCGGAGAACATCGAGCATCTGAAGGAAGCGTTTGCGCACGGCGTGCCGCACAACGTACTCAACGCCAAGTACCACGAAAAAGAGGCTATCATCATCGCCGAGGCGGGGCGCAAAGGCGCGGTGACCGTTGCGACTAACATGGCGGGGCGTGGTGTGGACATTATCCTCGGCGGAAGCGTGGCTCCGCACGTGGCGCAGGAGGGCGAGGAGCTGGACGAGGAGGCGGAACTGCAGTGGCAGTCGTTCCGACGTGGACGCGCTGCCCCGCCGCCACCGCTGAGCGAAGCCGATCGTTCCAAAGCCGCCGAAGAGGTGCGCAGGCTGGGGGGACTGTTCATACTGGGCACGGAACGGCACGAGTCGCGGCGCATCGACAACCAGCTGCGCGGACGTTCAGGGCGACAGGGCGACCCGGGCGAGAGCCGATTCTACGTTTCGCTGGAAGACGAGCTGTGGCGACGCTTTGGCGACCCCTCCAAGCAACGCCTGCTCGCTATGTGGGAAGAGAGCGAAAGCGTGGACGTAAAGCTGCTCTCTCGTCTGATTGAAAAGGCGCAGAAGAAGGTAGAGGCGTACAACTTCGAAATCCGCAAGCACGTGCTGGAATACGACGAGGTGATGAACGAACAGCGCCGCGTCATCTACAGCGAGCGCAGACGCATTCTGGAGGGACACCCGCTCACTGCAACCGTCCACGATTTCATCCGCGAGAAAGTGGAAGAATCGGTGATGATGTTCACCTTGCAGGATACCCGTCAAGCGGAGGTTGATGCAGAAGGGTTATTCCGACGGCTGGAGGAACTGTTTGGCATCTCCCGCTGGATCAGCGCGGCAGACATCAAGTCACAACCAGCGGATAAACTGCTGGACTACCTGCAGGATGTTGCTTTGAACGCCTACGCGCAACGCGAGCAGGAATTGGGTTCCGAGCTGATGCGTTGGCTGGAACGTCAGGTAATGCTGCGCGTCATCAACCAGAAGTGGATGGAGCATCTCGCCAACATGGACTACCTGCGCGAGGGCATCGGCTTGCGCGGCTATGCCCAGCAGGACCCGCTGGTCGCCTACAAGAAAGAGGCGTACGAGATGTTCCAGCAGATGCTGGCGTCTATTCAGGAAGACGTTATCCGCTGGATGTACCACGTACAGGTCGCTCCTCCTCAGCCTCAACCAAACGTGCAGGTGACCAGTATGTCGGGAGCGGGCAGCGCAGCAGTTTCGGAGGAGGACAACGGCGCAGCACGCCCAACCGCCCGCGCCGCCGCAGCGACTGTAGTGAAAACACAAAAGGTAGGGCGCAACGACCCCTGCCCTTGCGGTAGCGGCAAGAAATATAAGAAGTGTTGTATGAACAAACAGGGAGTGGTTTAGCCGCCTTCTCTCCTGTCTCGGTGGGGTGCTTCGTCTTCCGTTCAGCAGGACATCCTCAGGCTTGCCGGGCAATTCACCCTCCGGTTGGATGGGCGCGCTCCGCACGACCATCTGCTGCAGGTTGGCGGGAGAGTCTCCATGCCAGAGCACACGGCATGACAGTCCTCATGCTTTGCTAAGCGGAACCCATCGGGTGTCCCCAGCCTTGAACACCGCCCAACGGGGACAGATATAGATTGAGTAAACGTTTACTCACATTAAAAGTGAATTAATAATGAAAAATTAAAATATTCTTTATGGTATTAACAGATTTTAACGCCTTTTTCTCTTGACAAGCTGAGGTAAATTCTGGTATAATTTGAGTAAACGTTTACACAATGAATTTGAAACGAATGAAGCGTGTGGACATCACCACCATAGCACGCGAACTGGGCGTCTCCACGACCACGGTGCATCGGGCGTTGAACAATAACGGGCGGGTCAGCGAAACGACACGGCAACGCGTACTGGAAACCGCTCAGCGACTGGGGTATCGTCCCAACCAGATTGCGCGCGGGCTCCGTTCACGACGTACCTGTACCTTAGGCGTCATTGTAACGGGCATTTCCAGCACGTTCTACGCGCACATCCTGGACGGTATTGAAAGCGCGGCTCGTGAAGCAGGCTACAGTATCCTGCTTGGCTGTTCGCACGATGACCCTGAGAAGGAGCGGCAGCAGATTGAGCTTCTTTTGGAAAAGCAGGTAGACGGTCTTATCCTCGCGCCCGCTATCCCCAGCGTTAGCGCATCCTATTACAGCCGGTTGGTGCGTGAGGGAGTTCATCTGGTATTCGTAGGCAGGCATGTGCCAGGTGTAACTGCCGACTCTGTAGAGACGAATAACGTGCTGGGTGGCTATCTTGTGGGTCAGCATCTTTATCATCTGGGCAGGCGGCACATCGTGATTGTGACCACCGTTCTTCCCAAGCGACAGTACAGCTACGTTCGGGATCGCATCTCTGGTTGCGAAAACGCCCTGCGCGACCTTGGGGGAACGTTGCCTGTTGTTGTAGGTGAAGATATCCCTGACAGATTACCCCTACCCCTTTTCGCTTATACTGCCATACGACGTTACCTTCAGGAAGGGGGGATCGTAGACGGGGTCTTTGCCCTGAACGATGACCTTGCATACGGGGTTATCAACGCTCTATATGATGCCGGTCAGCAGGTACCAGACGATGTATCGGTAGTAGGGTTCAATGACGAGTCGATGAGCGCATACTTCCGTCCATCGCTTACTACCGTGCGTTCGGCACCTCGTGAGGTCGGCATCGAAGCAGTGCGGCTCTTACTGGCGCATGTTGAAGAATCAGACACCCCTACCGGTACCAAGCATGTTTTGCTGGAACCAACACTTGTTGTGCGCGATTCGTGCGGAGCTAAGCGGCTGAACCAGACGCCGTTACCTCATTTACACTCAGCAAAGGAGGAGCTAACACCATGACGACTCGGAAAGCGTTCACCTTAATCGAATTGCTGGTGGTTATCGCGATAATCGCGATACTGGCAGCGATTCTGTTCCCGGTCTTCGCACGCGCTCGCGAAGCAGCGCGCAAGACCTCATGCCTGTCTAACGTCAAACAGATTGCGACAGGCATTATGATCTACATTCAGGACTACGACGAGACCTATCCTGCAGCTTGCAACATCTCGAGAGCCTTCAACACACAGTGGCCACACTTGCGCACTCTGGTGCAACCCTACGTGAAAAATGATGCTATCTGGTTCTGCCCGTCCGAGCCTCGTCCAAGTGTCTGGGAGCAGGATGGCTTCAGTCAGGGCGACCCTTCCTTCAAAGGCGCTGGCACCTCTTATGCCTACAAATCACGCCTGACGACCGACTGTCCAGCAGGCACCCCTGCGAACTGTCGCGGCAATCTGGCTGGAGTATCCCAGGCGGCGCTGGAGAACCCGGCAGAAATCTGGCTGTTCTGGGATGCTGACTCGTTCTATAGCCGGCATACCGACCAATCGCGCACAGGATATGCCGGTAGCCCCCATTGCCGGTGGGAAGGTGGTACCAAGGGACAGATGGCTGCGTACGCCGACGGCCACGCTAAACTGACGATGGGTATCCCGCGTCCGCAGTGGTACGAAAACATGGCGCTGGATGGCAAGAACTATATTCCGTTTGCTGGCTGTCCATAGCGCCCCCGCGAGTGACAACTTGCTCTCCCGTAGAACCGGGAGAGAGGTTGGGCTGATGGCGATGCTGCAGTAGGTGCCGCTTTTTGGGAGGGCGCGCTCAAACGTGGTATGCGGATGCGACAGAGTGCGTCCCTCCAATTACTTTCCAGTCTGTTTATCCGACGGCGTGCACGTGCCCCCCGACTGAAATCGGGGGCTATGAGGGAGGGGAAAAT
>JANWYZ010000195.1 GCA_025054895.1 bacterium
GGGCGCCGACGGTCAGGTGGCGCGGGCGACGGTACCCGTTGTGCTAACGCGGTAAGGAGGCGCAGGATGCGGAGCTTTGCTACTTTTCTAACCATAGGTTTACTGGTATCTGGTCTAATCGCCCTGGCGGGATGTGGAGGTGGCGGGGGAGGTGTGCTGGATACCACTCCGCCATCCATTAGCAACCTGCAGACTCGCTACGAGGGCGAGCAGCTGGTGGTGCAGGCGGAAATTACCGACGTGGGAACGGGGGTAGCACGCGCCTGGGTCGTGCGCAAGGGTTTGAACGCTTCGCAGAGCGAGATGGAGATGCAGCTCCTTTCTGGAAGTACCTACCGGGTGGCGATTACGGAAGCCACCGCGCGTATCCAGGTGAAAGCGCGAGATGGCGCGGGCAATGTAGCGCAGACGGAAGAGACGCGGATTTCACCACCGCCGCCACCGTTCTGAACAAGATTGCACAGGAGAAACCCTGAAGGCTGTCCACTTCGAAGCGGGGGAAGAATGTTGCGAATCCCAAAGCCACAACTTAACAGAGCGGTAGTGCTTTGTTAAGTGATGAGTTCTGGTTTTGGCATCTTCTTCCCCCAATCCAAATCGGGTGCTGGCGATTTTTCTGCCGAGCCCTGGCGATGTATTGTTCGGCCCACCGCGAGGCTTGCTCTTCTTCCGAAGAGGAGCGCTAAGCAGGAACAACATCCAACCACCCCGAAATGGTTGTGATAGAAAAGACACCATCCTGAAAGGGGACAAGACCGCGATGCGTAATAGTATGCTCTTTACGCTCTCTCTCGTGTTGGCGGTGATGCTGGTCGGTGTCGCTTCGGCTGACAGGCGTGCTGAGAGGCAAATTCGCGCCGAATACGACAAAACCATAAGGTATACTAAGCAGAAGAACGTGGACGGGCTGCTCAACCAGATGGCGTCTGGTTTCCTGTACAAGACCAGGGATGGGCAGGTCTTGAACAAACAGATGATCGAAATGGTAATGCGGCAGGAGTTTGCACGCTACAGGTCTATAGATAAGCGCACAACGACCATTAAAAAGATGGAAATCAAAGGCGACACGGCAAGAGTGACCACCGTAGAACGGATAGCGGTAACTCTGGTAGACCCGCAAGGCAAGTTGCGTAAGGTCGAGAACCGTTCCACCACCCGCGACACATGGGTCAGGACGCCGCAAGGTTGGAAGGTCAAGATGACGGAGATACTGGATGAAGAGACGTTCATCGATGGTAAACGCCAGCCGGTGAGTTGACTGTGCGCCCCGAACAGATTATATTAAGGCGTGAATGAACCAGCGCAATGAGGAGAGATATGGAGCCTGAGAAGCAGAAAGCGCTGCTGGAGATTCTGGAGCAGGACGCCCGCACCACCCCGGAGCAGGTTGCCTCCATGCTGGGAGTGGATATTGAGCAGGTGCAGCGAACTATCCAGCAGATGGAATCGGCAGGTGTTATCCGCCGTTACAAGACGGTAATTGACTGGGACCGCTTTGGCGAGGAGCGGGTGTTCGCCTTTATCGACGTGAAGGTCAGTCCAGCGCGAGAGGTAGGTTTCGATGACGTGGCAGAACGCATCTACCGCTTCCCCCAGGTACACGCGGTGTATCTGGTATCCGGCGACCATGATTTGCGCGTCATCGTCAGCGGGCGTACCATGAAGGAGGTTGCTGCGTTCGTCGCAGAGCGGCTCGCACCGCTGGACAGGGTGCAGGCAACCTACACACAATTTGTATTGAAGCGATATAAAGAGGACGGCGAGGTATACGCCGAAACCGAGCCCGACCGCAGGCTGGTGATGGCGCCATGAAACCTCTATCGCAGGCAGTAACTTCTGTGCCGCCGTCGGGTATCCGCCGCTTTTTCGACGTAGCGGCGCAGCTGGAAGACTGTATTTCGCTGGGGGTGGGCGAACCCGATTTCGTCACGCCCTGGCATATCCGCGAAGCGGCTATCTGGGCCATCGAGAAAGGCTTCACCACCTACACGTCCAACTATGGACTGTTCACTCTGCGTCAGCGTATTGCAGCGCATCTCAAGGCTCGGTATGGAGTGGACTACTCTCCTGAAAGCGAGATGCTGATAACCGTCGGGGTGAGCGAGGGGCTGGACATCAGTATGCGCGCCTTGCTTAACCCTGGCGATGAGGTGATTTTCTTCGAGCCGAGCTACGTATCATACGCCCCCTGTGTGCTGTTCGCGGGCGGCAAGCCTGTGCCCGTGCCTACCGATTATCGGCTTGGCTTCCAGCCCGACGTGCAACGCCTGCGTGAAGCGATAACCGCGCGTACCAAGGCAATCTTGCTCTGTTACCCCAACAACCCAACAGGCGCAGTAGCTACGCGCGCTGTTCTGGAAGAGATTGTGCGCATAGCCATCGAGCATGACCTGTACGTTATTACCGATGAAATCTACGATCGACTTGTGTATGACGCAGAGCATACGTGCATCGCTTCGTTACCCGGCGCGGCGGAACGCACTATCCTGCTGGGCGGTTTCTCGAAGTCGTATGCAATGACCGGCTGGCGCATTGGCTATGCCTGCGCCCCTGCGCAGATTATCGAGATGATGATGAAGGTACACCAGTATACCATGCTGTGCGCGCCCATCGCTGCCCAGAAAGCCGCAGAAGAGGCTCTGGAACACGGCGAACCGGAAGTGGAGCGGATGCGTCGGGAGTACGACCGCCGTCGCCGGTTGATTGTGGAGCGGTTGAACGAAATCGGTCTGGAATGTGTGCCGCCACAGGGGGCGTTCTATGTATTCCCCTCCATTCGCTGCACCGGCTTGCGCTCGGAAGAGTTCACCGAGCAACTGTTGTGGGAAGAACGAGTAGCGGTAGTGCCCGGCAACGTGTTCGGGAGCAGCGGCGAAGGGCATGTACGTCTTTCGTACGCCACCTCGTTACCCAAAATAGAAGAGGCATTGCACCGTATCGAACGATTTGTGAGTAAACGCCGAAGGTAGCTCTCAGGAGGCATACATGTCCGTACCGCGAAGCATCATCGTCGTCCTTTGTGCATTAATCGCATTATCAGCGATTGCCCGCGCCGACAGGGTGATCCTGACCCCTTCTGCGTATAATCTGCCACCCGGTAGCGCGAAGCTGGAGGTTGCCAGGCGCGAAAGCAGGGGAGGCTTAACCCGTTATTGGGCAAGCCTGGGGCTGGTAGGCGGAATAGAAGTGGAGGGCTTGCGTCTGGAAACACGCTCGCGGCAGGTGGATAGCCTCAGCCTGCAGGTGAACATCCTGCCCGATGTCGGTTTCACGCCGGCGGTGTCGGTTGGCGTACGCGATCTCGCTAACAGGACGGATGACGGCGTTGCCTTCTATCTGGCGGTTGGCTATCGGTTGCCCTATATGCCCCCAAACCCTTTCATTGAGGAGATGTACCTGTTTGGCGGCATCGGCGCTGGAGGCATTAAAGGACCGTTCGCAGGGGCAGAGATAAGGACGCCCTATCACATTGTGCTGAGCGCGGAGTACGACAGCCGGGTGTGGAATGCCGCTGTGTCATGGGAACCCGCGCCTCTCCTTCGGTTGCGTCTCTACAGCATTGGCGGTGAAACCTACTACGGCGCGTCGCTGGCTATAAGCCTCTAATCTACCGCAAGGCTCCAACAAATGGCTCGCAAAGCCGATAATTTCACTGGTATCACTTCTCCAGGCGAAACAAACAGCGTGCGTTTTGAGTGGTTATCCGTGCTACCTCCTCGATGGGAATGTTTTTTAGCGAGGCGACTACCTCAGCAATCAACGGGATGTAGGAGGGTTCGTTGCGCTTGCCACGGTGCGGCACCGGTGCAAGGTAGGGGGCGTCTGTCTCCAGCAGCAGCCGCTCTAAAGGCGTTTGCTGTACCACTTCACGCAGCGAATGCGCGTTTTTGAAGGTGGCAACGCCGCCGATACCGAGATACCAGCCCATCTCCACCGCGCGCCGCGCGTGGTGTAGTTCGCCGCTAAAGCAGTGCAACACCCCTGGTAAGGGGTGTCGCGAGAGAATATCCAGCAGGTCATCGTATGCGTTACGACAGTGGATAATTACGGGCAAATTGAGCTGCGAAGCTATCTGGATCTGTCGCTCGAAAGCCTGTTGTTGTACATTCTTCGGCGAGAGGTTGCGGTAGTAGTCCAGACCGATCTCGCCAATCGCTGCCACCTGAGGCTGTAAAGCCCGTTGCTGCAAAAGGCTCAAAGCGTCCTGAGTGCACTGCGCCGCATCGTGTGGATGGACGCCGACCGAAGCCCAACAACCATCGTATGCTGTGGCTATCTGTATCGCCGCCTCGCTGCTGGCAAGGTCGTATCCCACGACAATAGCCTGGTGTACGCCGGCTTCCTGTGCGCGGCTCCACACCTGTTGCGCATCGTGGGCGAAATCGGGGTGATTCAGATGACAATGCGTATCCGTCCAGATGTTCATACCCATAGGATGCCCCAAAGCGCCCTGTTGTGTCAAGAGCGCAAGAAACCTTATCACGTAAACAAACGTCTAACAAATGCGTAGCGACCGGAAGAGTACGAGCAAGGCGATTCGCAAGATTCGGAATACAGAACCAAAAACCGGTATGGTGCGCGTGTTACGGTTATGGAACTCTCTTAGTAGAGAACAACGCCGCCTACCGTGTACGCACATCGTTGACGTAAGGAGAGGTCAACTATGCCACAACTGAGGAAAGACCCTGTCACCCGCGAATGGGTGATTATCGCGACCGAGCGAAGCAAGCGCCCGTCGGATTTCAAGACGAGCGAGGTGATAGAGAAACGAGCGGAGTACGTGGCAGAATGTCCGTTTTGCCCGGGTAATGAACATCAGACTCCGCCGGAGGTGGCTTCCTACCGCGAGGCGGGAACCTATCCCAACAGCCCTGGTTGGTGGGTGCGCGTCGTGCCCAACAAATTCCCCGCGCTTGCTATTGAGGGCGACCTGGAGCGGAGCGGCATGGGGATGTACGACTACATGAACGGTGTTGGGGCGCACGAGGTGATTATCGAGACGCCACGCCATGACCAGCACCCCGCGCTGATGCCCGAGCACCAGCTGGAAGAGGTTATCTGGATGTACCGCGACCGCTCGCTGGACCTGGCGCAGGACAAACGGTTCCAGTACATTATGGTGTTTCGCAACCATGGGCGCGTGGCAGGCGCGTCGTTAGAGCACCCGCACTCCCAGCTGATTGCTCTGCCGATGGTTCCCGCTGACGTGCGACGACGCATCGAGGGGGCATCGCTATACTATGACCTGCATGAGCGGTGCGTGTACCTCGATATGGTGCGTCAGGAAGAGCGATTCGGCGAGCGCGTGGTGGTGTCCAATGAGGAGTTTCTGGCGTTTACCCCCTTCGCTTCCAAATATCCGTTTGAAACGTGGATTGTGCCTCGGCGACACCAACCTTCCTTCTCGCAGATCGACCGCGAGCAGGCGGCGGCTTTTGCCCGTATCCTGAAGGAAGTGCTGCTGCGTATGGATATTGCGCTCAACCACCCGCCCTACAACTTTACCCTGCACACGTCGCCTATCAACCAGGAGCGAAACTACCATTACTTCCAATGGCATCTGGCGATTATGCCCAGGCTGACTATCGCCGCAGGTTTCGAACTGGGCACGGGCATCTACATCAACGTCACCACGCCCGAAGACGCCGCAAAACACCTGCGCGAAGTGCAACTGGGCGAGCAAACACCCCAATCGGAGCTGGCAGTGCCGGTGCATTAAGGGCGATCTACCAAATCCTTCTTCTGGGTAGATGCGTGATACGAACCAGACATGTTAATCGGTGGCACGGGAATCCTGCACGTAACCCATCGGGCAAGATACCCGTGCCCCATAAAAAAATTATTTGACGTGTTGAAGAAGGGTTAAAACCTCTCCAGCCTTTCACGCAACGAGAGGTACTCTTCTACGCCCAGTATCTGCTTGATGTCATTGAAGGAAATCATA
>JANWYZ010000196.1 GCA_025054895.1 bacterium
CGGAACGACAAGCGGAGCGCTAGTCTATCACGAAAATCACCCGGTATTCGCCGAGAAAGCCCGACGCCTCGTTAGCGGTGAGTAGCAGGCGCACATCGTTGTCTGATAGCACCGGGTCGCAGCGTCCGGGCGTTTTGGCGTAGCCGATTGACCGCAAAATCAACGGGTTGCTCCCTGAGCGACGGTTTGCCTTCGCCTCCTCCAGAGTTTTAGCGTATGCTACGATGCCCTGCTCTATCACGAAATCCTGGCTGGCGTTGACCGTTCCCCACACCTCACTGCCGTCCTGTCGGCGAATCTTCGGGCTCATTGCAGGACGGATACCCAGTCCGCGTGTGTCGATGATGACGCTGGTGTACACACTGTTGACCGCCTGCGGTGCAGCAGGAGCGGGACGCGCGACCGGTTTGGTGACCACGGGTAGAGGCGCGCTCGGCTCGGTAGACTGGGCTGCCACCTCCGGCATGAGGATACGGCTCAGCCCCTCGTCGCCATACAGACGTACTGCCACCGTCACCTCTACCGCCGGCGCGCCGTTCAGATTGATCCTGTTTTCATGTACCACTTCCGCCCCCTTGACGAAGCCGCGCACTTCGGTGCGGATGCGTTCGCTTTTGGCTTCAAAGTCCTCGGCGTAGGCGGTTGCATCCACGCGCACTTTATCGGTGACCATCAGCAGGTTTTCCAGCGCGGTCATCAAGGCATAACGACGCGCCTTCAGGTATGCCTTTGCCTTGTTGGGCTCGTTGTCGGGGATAGCACCGACGCCCCTCGCGTAGATAACCCCATATTGCCAGTCAATCTTGCCCTTGTCCCCGATTTTCTCCACTAATCCCACCATGCGTGAAGTGGGCGTGCTGGTCTGTGCAACAGCAGATACACAGACCATTACTGCCAGTAGCGTTATCCAGTACCTCATGACAGAACCTCCTTTGTGTTTCGTGTATAAGCGGCTCGGGGAGAGCCTCGCCCCGCCCCTCTTACCGCAACGCCAGGCGCACGAGGCTGGGCGAGTGGCGCAAGATAACCACTCGTTTCGCACCCACCTGCAAACGCAGTAACTGCCTGCGAAAGAGGGCAGGCGTCAACCGCACCACCGCCTCTACCACGCCTTCCCCTGCCTCCATGCGCTCGCGCTCTACGCTAACCACCCCGCGAACCTCACGCAATCTGTCCACGAACTGGGCCAGGGTTCGGTAGTCTGCACCGCGCACCACTATCCTCACGCGCAACCCGTTCTGTAGCTGGCTCATCAACGCACCCAGCATCTTTTGCCCCAGTGCGGCTTTGCTTTCTTCCACCAGCTCTCGCCCCAGCGTCTGCAGAGCCTCCTGACGTGCCTCCTCGTTAGAGTTGAAACTGAAACCTGTCGCCTCCCAGCGAAACGGCGCTACGATGACCACTCCTGTATCCGCCCACACCACGCGCACTTCTGCAGTCGCCCGCTGTGTAGCAACCACTTTGCCCAACCCGTACGGGGCGTTCTGATCACCCAGACGGATGCCCGCTTCTGTACGCACGATTCCGGTTATCACCACTTCCGCCGGGTTGCCGGAACCGTCTACCACCTCGAAGCCTCGCACTCGCAAAGCGTGCACCAGCGCGGCGGCGCTGGCGGGCTCTGGCTGGCGCGTATCAGCAGCGAGTAACTTTACCCCGACACGTGGGCGCTCCAGAGCGACGTACACCTCCGGTATCTCCCAGAGGTCCTTGACCGCCTCCGTGGAGCTGACCCACGCCCGAATGCGCACCTTCACCAGTCCGTTGCGGGCGTCCCATTCTGGCTCGCCCAGCGGTTCCCAGCGCTTCACGTAGCCCTGACTGCGCGTGCGGATAGTGTCCCATACCACTTCATAGTTCTGCGCCAGCGTTTCTGCGTTCACCAGCACACCCAGAGCCTGTTCTACCGCGTTGCGCTTGGCGTCCAGCACTGCCTCCTCGATACAAGCAGCGCGGTCGCTGCCGATAGCTGCCGTGCCGGAGGCGACAACCTCTACCTCAGATTGCGCTTGTGCGGAGGCAAAGCCGGTTAGTACAAGCGTCAGTATGGCGATCACTCTGCGCATCTAATCCACCAGAAATACCACCCGCCAGCGCCTCAGGAAACCACTCTGCTTTTCCGCCTGCAGAATGCGCTCCGCGTCCTCAGGAGTGATGACTACGGTGTCTCTGCCAGCGCCCTTCACCCGTATCGGGCGCACGTATACCGGGTTCTCGCCAGCACGCTGGCTCTGCTGCTCCATTTTCACGAAATCCGCGACGCCATACTCCTGAATGTAATCCAGTGGAGGCACATTGCCCGGGTCGGGATAAATCTGCTTTCCGCTGGTATCGACCACCGCAGGGCTCATACCAGGACGCATTCCCAGACCTCTGGCGTCCACTACCAGTCCTGTCCATGCATTGCTGCGGGCGGCGAGTGTAGATGGTTGTAATGAAGCGATCTGCGCGGTGGGCGGTGGAGGGACGATACGGGCTAGCAATGCTGCCAGCTGCCGGCGTTTCAGTACCTGGTGCGGCGAGGCTTCCTGAATATCGCGGATATACCCCTGCTGTTGCGCCTGGTGGACGTATGCACGCGCCCACGGGGGCAGAAGCGCCAGCGCCCCCTCCGCGTACGGCTGCTGAGCGAAGCGTTCGGGCGGCAAAGCCATCCGCGTCAGCACAACAACAGCGCGTAGCGCGTTCATCAGGTCGCCCGGACGCGAGGTGTCTATTTCTATTTTGCCCTCCCATTTCCGAACCGATCCGAAGCGAGAAAGCACGCGGGCAAAATCGCCCACCGTCACCGGCTTATCAGGTAAGAAATAGCCCTCCGACGTGCCGAGCATCCAGCCCTGCTGCACAACATACAGGATGTCGGGGTCATCACCCGCATCTAAAGGAGCTCGTCTCGAGGAGGCTTTCGAAGAGCTCGGCTCGGAGGAAGCCAGCTCCACGCCTGTCAATCGCAGATGCAGGCGGTTTGCCAGGTCGCCAAGCAGGTTATACAGGTCGCTCAGTTTGCCCTGTACGTTTTCCGCGCGCCCCGCCATCACTTTGCCGGTGCGTACGTCCACCACCCGCGCGTTGATTACTATCTGGTTTGCCCGCACGTAGAAGCTGCCCACGATGATAGCGTCTGCGCCGACGAGCTTACCCACACGCTTCGCCTGCGAAGGTTCGGTTAAACCGGCGTGTTGCAGACGCAGTTCGCGCAGAGCTTGTCCCAGCTGCGACCGCTCCACCAGCGTAATACGGTCGGACTTGGCAAGGTCGGTACCCAGCGTCTCCGCAATCTCCTGTCCAATCTCCACGGGCTTGCCCACAAAGTCGCTCACTGCAATCACTTCACCTGCGGCATGTAAAGACTCTGCGAGCAGCAGGGCGACGAAAACCAGTAGAAAACGGCGCATCAGACGGCACACTCCTTTCCCGAGGCTTTTATCGCGCCCCCGCAGGTACAGACGGTACTGCTGCGGTAGACGTTATCTTACACTGCAGCTGTTGTTCCGCCAGTTGAAGCGACACAGCAAACTGGGCACGGGTAAGAGGCTGATGGGGGGCGTTGCCCAGCCATGCCGCTGCCCAGTCAGGTACATCCAGGAAATAAGCCGGTTTGCCCGTAACGAGCGTACCCAAAACGCGCGCTGCTTCTATCCGGCTGATTTTCCCGGAGCCGTCCCCCGAGGGGAAATACCTCGTGTCATCTCTCTGGTATCGCCTGGCAAGGCGGCGCAGGGTTTCATAGAAGTACCGCTCAGTAACCGGCTCGTACGGGCGGAAGGACCCGTCTGCATAGAGACGCATCCATCCCTTCAGTAGCGCGTAGGCGATGGCGGCGCTTTCCGGCAGGTTTTCCCAATCGGGCGGGGTAGACGGCGTGGCAGGAGCAGCTGCCTTTGTAGCGGCAGGAGGCTCTGTTGTTGCAGGTTGAGGAGAGGGGTCTGCAAAGCCGGGCAAGCTTTCGCCGGTCAGCTGGTGGTGCAGGCGGTTTGCCAGCTCATGCGCCAGCGTGAACACCTCATCGCTCCAGCCCTCGGTATTCACCGCCGCTCCTGCGTATACTGCGCCGGTGCGCACGTCCAGTACGCGGGCGTTCAAAATCACCCGCTGCTCGTTGAGGCTAACGCTACCGACTACCACGTGCGTCGCGCCGATAATCCTGCCCGCACGCGCCATCTCGCTGGTCTCGGTCAGCCCCGTTTTCTGCAGGCGCAGCTCGCTCAACGCCTGTCGCAGTTGTGTCCGCTCCACCAGCGTGAGCTTGCGCGACTTGG
Organism: bacterium; assembly: GCA_025054895.1. GTDB lineage: Bacteria > Armatimonadota > HRBIN16 > HRBIN16 > HRBIN16 > HRBIN16. Next base: position 4,260 of record JANWYZ010000196.1, read on the forward strand.
CAAGGTCGGTCAGGACGGTTTCGGTAACCGCCTGGCAAAGGGTGGGGCTATCACCTGTAAAATCGGAAACCGCCAGCACAAAAGCCGACTGCGTGTCGCCCCAGACCGGGCTGCCGCTGATAGCAATCACGAGCAACAGACAGCAAGATAGCCGACCAAACAACGTGTTCACCTCCCTTCCCGGGATACCTCAGTTATACAACGTGGAGCACACGTTGTCAATCCTGTTTGCTTACAGGAACACGTGAAGGCGGTGAAGAATTGATTAAACTGTATCCGTGCGGCTGTTCTCACACACATTGTGCTGTTAAAGGAGGCAAAGCATGAACGCACAGGACCTGTTAGCTACCGCCGATAGTCGTATTGAGAAGGTTCGTAAGGCAGATGCCACCATAAGGGTTGTAGACAGACAGGGCAAGCCTGTTACGGCTGCACAGATTGAGGTACAGCAAACCCGACATGCTTTCTTGTTTGGTTGTAATATCTTCCCACTGTTCAACTACCAGGGCGAGCAGCATGAAAAGTACGCCAGCCAGTTCGCCGCGCTGCTGAACTACGCTACACTCGCTTTCTATTGGGGAGCCTACGAGCCAGAGCGAGGTCGGAAAGGGCGCGAGTTGCAGGAGCGCATCGCTCGCTGGTGCCAGCAGCGGGGTATCGCCACCAAGGGGCATCCTCTGGTATGGCATGAGGTTTTTCCCCGCTGGGCGCCCAACGAGGTGGACGAAGTTAAGCCCCTGCTGCGCGAGCGAGTGAAAGAGATTGTCTCGCAGTTTAAGGGTTTAATCGACCGCTGGGATGTGGTCAACGAAGCCACCGTATCGACCCGCTTCAACAACGGCGTGGGCAATTGGGCAAAGCGCGATGGCGCTGCGGCGATGGTGACAGAGTGCCTGCAGTGGGCGCGAGAAGCCAATCCCAAGGCTACCCTGCTGTATAATGACTACAACATCAGTCCTGCCTTCGAGCAGCTGGTGGAGGAACTGATACGGCGCAAAGCGCCCTTTGATGCTATCGGTATCCAGTCGCACATGCACGGAGGCGAATGGCCTCTGGAACGGGCATGGCAGGTGTGTGAAACCTACTCACGCTTTGGTAAACCGCTGCACTTTACCGAAACCACCGTTTTATCGGGCGAACATGGCTATGAGCGTCCACTGCCCTGGCCCACTACCCCCGAGGGCGAGGCGCGTCAGGCGGAGTATGTGGAAAAGTTCTACACGATTCTCTTCTCGCATCCTGCCGTAGAAGCCATCACCTGGTGGGACTTTATGGATGGTGGCTGGCAGGGCGCTCCGGCTGGACTGGTCCGCGCAGACCTCAGCCCTAAGCCGGTGTACCACCGCCTGATGCGGCTGATCAAGGGCAAATGGTGGACCCAGCACACGGCGCGTACTAACGCTCGCGGTGAGGCGAAACTGCGCGGCTTTCTGGGCGACTACCGTGTGACCGTCAGCGCGACCGCCGGCAGAAGCACACGACAGTTCACCCTGAAACGTGGCAGGAACGACTGGGTGGTCAGATTGTAGGCGAAGCGAGGGTTGCCGCTTTGCACTTTTTTTGCGTGCTTCGCCTTCGGCTCAGCATGACAGCGCCGGAGGGTCGCGCTCCGTCGCGACCACACAGACGGCTCGGCGGGAGCCTCGCCCTCCACCTCGTCTGTCACCCTGAGCGTTAG
>JANWYZ010000197.1 GCA_025054895.1 bacterium
GGTCGCCACACACCTCACGGAGGTTATCAAGCAGCACGCAGCAGACATCCTGTCCAGACAGGATGTGCAAACCCTGCTGGACCATATCAAGACTCAAAACGCCGCCGTTGTGCAAGAACTGGTGCCCGACCTGATGACCGTGGGTGAGGTGCAGAAGGTATTGCAGCATCTACTGCGCGAGCGTATCCCCATCCGCGATTTGGGCACCATTCTGGAAACCCTGGCGGACTACGCGCCTCGCACCAAAGACCCAGACCAGCTGGGCGAACTGGCGCGAGCCGCCCTCGCCCGCACCATTACACGACAGTACCTCTCTCGCGACGGCGTCCTGTACGTGTTGACACTGGAGCCATCGCTGGAGGGCAGATTACGTGAAAGCGTACAACCGACCGCCTCGGGGTTGCAGCTGGCTATCGACGCCGCCTTCGCCAGCGCGCTGCTAAGAGAGATTGGCTCTCAGGCGGAAAGTATGGCGGCAATGGGTTATGTGCCAGTCGTTCTCTGCGCTTCACAGATACGGCTCCCCCTGCGGCGGCTGATAGAGCGTTCGATGCCGTCGGTGGCTTGCATCGCCTACAATGAGGTGGCAGGCGGAGTGTCGGTCGAGGCGGTGGCGGTGATCTCTGTGCCGATGTTTGCTGGGGTATCCCAGGCGGCGTAAAGAAGGAGGAGTACATCATGTCGAATATCCGCAAATATCAGGCGAAGACGATAACCGAAGCGCTGGCGATGGTTCGCGCCGACCTGGGGCGCGACGCCGTGATTGTGCAAACGCGCAAAGTAAACAAAAAGGTGCTGGGCGTTTGGGGGCGTGAGATGGTAGAGGTCTGGGCGTCGGACAACCCCGAATTAGAGAGTCTGCGTCGCCCGCAAAAGCCTGTATCTTCTACATCTGTGCAGCCTGCCGCAGAGGAACCCTCCCGTATTGAGCAGCTGGAAAACGAAATCCAGAACCTGAAAGCGATGATTGCACAGCTGGCGCGACAAGGAGTGGCGGTGGTTGCGGATAACGCGCCCTCTGGCGCGGCTGGTGGAGAAAACCGCTGGACAGCTTTGCTCAGAGAGGCAGAGGTAGAAGAGGCGGTTATCCGAGAGTTGCTCGGGTCCACTGCCGAAGCCTCCCTGTCAGAAAGCGTGTTACAGTCGCTGATCGCCGACAGGTTGGCTACATCTGGCGCCATCACCTTGCAAGAGGGACAGCCGAAAGTGGTAATGCTGGTGGGCCCGACGGGCGTGGGCAAAACCACCACCATCGCCAAGCTGGCGGCGCAGTACGCGCTACTGCAGAAGCGTCGCGTGGGGTTGATCACCATCGACACCTACCGTATCGCCGCAGTGGAGCAGCTGCGCACGTACAGCCAGATTATCGACGTGCCCATCCGCGTGGTATATAGCAGCAACGAACTTCCCGCCGCCGTGCGCGAGTTCGCCAGCATGGACATCGTGTTCGTAGATACCGCCGGGCGCAGCCAGCGCAACAGTATGCAAATCGGCGAACTCAAAGCCTGCTGCGAGCGGCTGGGCGATTGCGAAGTGCACCTGGTGCTCAGCAGCACCACCAAAACGCGCGACCTGTACGACATTGTACAGCGGTTTTCCGCGATGCCTTTGCACCGCGTGATATGGACAAAGCTGGACGAGAGCACCACCTTCGGCAATATGCTCAATGTGGCGTTCAAGCATCCCCTGCCCATTTCGTATGTAACGACGGGTCAGCGCGTACCAGAGGATGTAGAGGTTGCCGAAGCGAATAAGCTGGCGTCACTGGTGGTGGGCGGCGTCGCCCCTGTCCAGATTCTGACGCCAGCTGCATGAGCATCGCACTGTCTGTGGTCATCGTCAACTGGAACACGCGCGAGCACCTGCGTGCTTGCCTGCGTTCTATCTACGCGCACCCACCCAATGAGCCGTTCGAGATATGGGTGGTGGATAACGCCTCATCCGACGGCAGCGTGCAGATGGTGCGCGACGAGTTCCCGCAAGTGCGCCTCATCGCCAACGAGCAGAACATGGGCTACGGCAGGGCGAACAACCTTGCGCTTGGGCAGGCGCGTGGCGAGTTCGCGCTGATACTCAACAGCGACATCGAGGTCACCCCAAACGCGCTGCAGACGTTGGTAGATTTCATGCGCCAGCACCCCGACGCACACGCCGCTGGAGGACAGCTTCTCCTGCCTGACGGGAGCATCCAGCCCTCCTGTTCGGAACGGCTCACGCTGTGGGCGGTGTTTTGCGAGCAGAGCCTGCTGGCGAAGGCGTTTCCCCGCTCGCGCCTGTTCGGTGGATATACCCTGACATGGTGGAGTTACGATAGCGTTCGCGAGGTAGAACAGGTGGTGGGGGCGTGTCTCATGCTTCGTCGCCAGGCAGATGGCTCTTTCCCCCTCTTTGACGAACGCTACTTCATGTACGCTGAAGATACCGAGCTGTGCCACCGCATCCGCCAGGGTGGCGGGCGTATCTACTACGTTCCCCATTCCAGGTTCAAACACCATCTGGGCGCGAGCAGTGAGCAAGAATCGGTGCGCACCGAGATGGTGAAAGCGTACAACCGCAGCCGCATCCTCTTCTTCCGCGAGGTGTACGGCGCATGGAGCGTGCCTGTTTACCGCCTGCTTATCGCCATGGGCGCGTCGGTGAGGTTGGCACTCTGGACTGGGGCGTGGCTATTGGGAAAGCCAAGTCGCCCCCATGCAGCGCGCCATGTGGCTATGTTCTGGGAGGTGCTTAAGGATGCGTGGAGGAGTCAAGTAGACCCCATGCCCTGAAAACCTCCAGTGGCTCCGGCTGCTGCCAGAGCCATTCTACCTGTATCCACAACCCTTCCAACACCTTGCTGTGATAAACGCCCGTAGAGGCTATGAGCACCGCCTGATACACGCCATCCTCGCCAAGCTGATAAAACTCCGCCCGCTTGCGTTCGGGGTCTATGAGCCAGTATTCACGCACTCCTGCCGCTTCATACTCATAAAACTTCTCGCCGCGGTCCCGCGCGCGGCTCTCAGGGCTGATCACCTCCACCGCCAGATCCGCCGCTCCGTCCAGATAGCTCTCCTGTAGCCGATGGAGATTGGCGTTGGACACAAAAAGCAGGTCCGGAGAGCGGCTGGAGTGCTCCAGCTTCATCTGGAACGGTTCGTAGAGTAGCTGCCCCAAGCGTCGAGTTCTCACATAAACTCCCACTACCTGCAAGAGGAACTCGGTTACCTTTTGATGCTCAAAACCAACAGGGCTCATCAGCACGACCTCCCCTCTCACCCACTCCGCATGGGTTTCCTCGTCCAGCCACTGGTAGAACTGCTCGCAGTTCATCTGGACTGCAGGTGCTGGCGTCGCCATTGTGAATCACCTCCTGCGTTATTGTACCCGAATCGCCACCAGTGGTTCCTGCGCTCAAGTTCTGGACGGTCGCGCTCCGTCGTAACCACCACCGACAGGAGTCACCCTGTCAAAATCCGGGCATGTATCCACTTACAGCTGTCCCGGGGAAGATGTGGTAGCACGGTAAGGCGGCTGGACTGCCGTTTCAAACGCCCGACGCAGCAGATGCCATGCACCATCAGGTAAGGCAAATCATGGTACGCTGTGACTTTCCCGCCCGGTTGCCAGCGCATCGCTCTGTGAGTCAGAGCAGGTATGCATCCCTTTGCCCCACGCAGGGTAGCTTCCCCACAGCGTGTACCGCCAGCTTAGCGTTAGGTGACACTATCAGCGCAGGTAACTGCTCCGTAGGGACGGTCTTTACCCAACGCAGTTCTACCTTGTCTACAGGAACCGGAGCGCTGTACAGGGTACGTGCGACGTACGATAACCATCGGATTTCACCGCAGTGGCGGCAGTATCTCTTTCTGCAGCTCCAGCATCTCGTCTACCATCTGCACCGCGTTGCGGTAGGAATCCACCGTCGGATCGAGCAGCACCGCCTGCAGCAATTTCTCTTTGGACTGCTCCGCGAACGCTTCGACCAGCAGCTGATGGATGCTCGCCTGCAGGCGCAACATCGCGGCGATGGCTTCGGGTAGCGGCTCCACCTGCAATGGGTGAATACCATCGGCATCGCCGACAGCGGGCACTTCCACCACCGTTTCATCAGGCAGGTTCGGGATCGCGCCGCGATTGGGCACGTTGACTGCAGGCAGTTCGTGGCGCACTCCGCAGGCGATAGACTCCATGATCGGCGCAGCCAGTTCGCCCGACGGTTGCAACGGTGCATCTTCCAGCCGCCAGGGCTGCGGCGGTTCTGGCTTCCAGGGGCGGCTTGTGGGTTCGCCCGTCAATGAGTAGATGAACTCGGGAACGCGCCCTGTTCGCCAGGGTTGCCCGTCAGCGGGGTCGTAGAAAAACTGCAGCTCGCTGCAAACGAACTCGTCCGCCCAGCGGATGTACTCGCCATAGTGGTTGGCGGCTGGTGAGGGATACAGCCCGAAACGTCGGAACAGGATGCGTCCCAGTCCTATCTCATGCCAGTCGGAGAGCCAGTCGCCCTCGCGTTCCTTCTCGCGCAGAAGGGGATACAGGTCTTCACCGGTGCGCTTGTGACGTATCCTCTGGAACCAGGTGAAGTGGTTGATTCCGCACGCGGTGGCTTCTATCTCCTCAGCGGGAATATCCAGAATACGCGCGATTTGCTCCAGTCCCATGAAAAAGCCGTGACACAGCCCCACCACCCGGATGCTGGTCAGGCGCGACACCGCCTCGCACAGCTTGTGTTCGGGGTTGGTGAAGTTAATCAACCAGGCGTCGGGGCAAAGTCGCTCCATTGTGCGGGCGATTTCGATGGTGGGACCCATGTTGCGCAGCGCATGGAACAGACCGCCGGGGCCCCCGTTTTCACCAAACACCTGCCGGAAACCGTACTTGCGCGGAATATGGAAATCCTGCGACCAGTACAGGAAACGGTTGACCTCGATAGCGGACACCGCGAAACGCGCTCCGTCCAGCGCACAGTGCAGGTCGGTAGTAGCCTCTATCGTTGCCCGCACGCCCAGCTTCTCCGCTGCATAGCGGGCATAGCGTTCCACATCTACCAGATGTTTGGCGACCTTATCCATCAGCACGAGATGTATACCCATCTCGGTTAGCGGTTTGCTTAACAGGACATCACGGATAGTGGAAGGTCCAAACGACCGACTTCCTGCGCCGATAAGCGCTATCTTCACAGGCGGCATGAACTAACCTCCGATAACGCCGGGATATTCTATCCTGTGGGTTCGATACAGCAGTTACAGGTTTCCTGCCAGGTGCAGCGCGCGAGTGTTGAACCTGACTATCTCCTGATCCACCACACCGCCAGCACCAGCAGCCCAAGCGCCAACCGGTACCACAGGAACAGATTCACCGAGTGCGTGCGTAAGTAGCGCAGCAGGAAAGCGATGGAGAGGTAGCCTACCACGCCGGAGGTAAGCACACCTGCTGCCATGACCAGCAGTTGCTCGCCAGAAGGGGGGGATTTCACCAGATGTCGGAATGTCCACAAAGTGGCTCCCAGCGTAATCGGCGCAGAGAGCAGGAAGGAGAACCTCGCCGCAGCCTCGCGCGTCAAGCCTAATAGTAGTCCGGCAGTGATAGTAGCTCCAGAACGGGATACGCCCGGTATCAGCGCCAGCGCCTGCGCACAGCCTATCAGAAACCCCTCGAAGGTGCACAGAGTGTCCATCGTTCGCTCTCTTCTGCTAAAGCGGTCGGCAAGGTAAAGGATAACACCCATCAACATCAGCAGTACGGCGATCAGGGCAATGCGGGTGCGGATGCTTTGCTCAATCACGTCCTCAAACAGCGCTCCTGCCGCCGCGCCCGGCACACACGCCAGCAGAATCATCCAGGCTATGCGTC
>JANWYZ010000198.1 GCA_025054895.1 bacterium
AATACTGGAGGGTCACGCTCCGTCGCGACCGCTTAAAACCGAACGGCTCGGACAAAGCCTCCCAACCCGTCCGTAAGAAACACAGAACCGGGCTATTTTGTGGAACAATTTTCTGGAGAGGAAAGAGGGCTTGAACGATGCAAAGGCTGTGTCATCTCAAAAGAAGGGACATTATTGTTGGTTTAATTGTAGGTATAGTTATCTTTTTTGTACTGGCGTGGCTGCACGGCTATCCCAAAAGCACCAGCACATTGCCTTACCATGCGATATCCGCTTCACTAGCAGCTCTGCTTGTGACGATGCTGTCAAAGCGGTGCAGGAGTCTGCGGCACGCGCTACAACAGGTTCAATCTCAACATATACATCTGCAGGTCATTCGCGATAACTTGCCAGTGGTCATCTACGCACTGGATCGCAACGGTTTTTTTATACACTCTGAGGGCAAAGGATTAGAGCGGCTTGGATTATCGCCTGGCGAGGTGGTGGGGCAGAACGCTTTAGAGCTGTATAGAGATTACCCTGACATCGTTGATTCCATCCGACGTGCGCTGCACGGGGAAACGGTCAACCGCGTCATACAGGTTGGCGACCTCTGGTATCAATGTTACTACGTACCCCAGCGAGACATACACGGCAAAGTGCAGAGTATTATCGGCGTATCATACGATATCACCGATATCAAGCATACCGAACAACAGCTGCAAAACCGTTTGCATATTGAGAACACGCTGGCAGCCATCGCATCGACCTACATCCACAATCCAGATTTCGACGCAGCGGTGCAATGGTGTCTCTCGGAAATAAGCCGCTTGTGCGGCGCCGAGCGTGCGGGGCTGTTCCTGTTGAACGAGGAAGGCGACGCATTTGTCGCTACGCACCGGTGGTTCCATCCGGATAGTAAAACGCGGTGGATGGCCTGGAACCGCTTGCCGGCGGAGCACCTGGAATGGGGACTGCGGCAGATAGAGGGCGGCTCGCCCCTCGTAATACAACATGTACACCAGCTGCCTCCCGAGGCGGAACCGCTACGCCACGCAATGGTAGCCACAGGGGCAGAGAACGTGGTCGGCCTTCCGGTTCGCGTTGAAGGGCAGCTGGTAGGCTTCATGACCTTTGTCAACACGCATGAGTCCGACTTGTGGCGCACCGCTGACGCCCCCTTACTGCAAGTGGCAGCAGACATTACCGGCGGCGTACTCCAGCGTAAGCGTGCTGTCGAATCGCTGCGCGAGAGCGAGGCGCGCCACCGCGCCGTGTTGCAGGCGTTGCCCGATATGGTGTTCCTGCTGGACGCGCACCTCCGCTTTATTGACTATCACTCGCCGGACCTGCAGCGGCTACTGGTGCCGCCCGAGCACTTCGTCGGCAAAACCGTTTGGGAAGTGCTGCCTGAAGAGGTGGCTGTGAAGACACAGCGTGCTGTCACACACGCGCTGAACACTGGCGAGATACAGTCCTTTGAGTACTCTTTGCAACACCCGCAGCTGGGGCTGCAGTACTTCGAGGCGCGTATGGCGCCCTGCGGCGACGGTAACGTTATCGCTGTAGTGCGCGACATCACCGAGCGTAAACAGGCGGAAGCGGATATCGCCGCCGCTAACGCCCAGCTGGAGAAGGCGCTGGTGCGTGCCCAGGAGCTGGCTGTCGCCGCCGAAGAGGCAAGCCACGCTAAATCCGAATTCCTCGCCAACATGAGCCATGAAATCCGTACCCCGATGAACGGCATTATCGGCATGACCGAATTGCTCATGGGTACTCCTCTGAACGAGGAACAGATCGACTACCTGAAGACGCTGCGCTCCAGTGCGGATTTACTCCTGTCTATCCTCAGCGACGTTCTGGACATCGCCAAGATCGAGGCGGGCAAGATGGCTCTCGAGCAATTACCGACCAATCTGCGCGAGGTGGGCGAGGACATCGTGAAGCTCTTTTCAGCCCGCGCGAAGCAAAAGGACCTGGTGTTGCGTGCAGAGATAGCTGATGACCTTCCGCACACCGTGCTGGCAGATCCGATGCGTCTGCGCCAGATTCTGGCGAATCTGGTGAACAATGCCATCAAGTTCACCGAGCAGGGCGAGGTAGTTGTGGAGATAAGCTGTATCGCAGAAGAAGAGGGCAAAACATGGGTGCGTCTGGCGGTGCGCGATACGGGCGTCGGTATCCCTGCGGAGCGCCTCGGCGCAATCTTTGATGCGTTTACTCAAGCGGATAGTTCCACCACCCGCCGCTACGGCGGAACCGGTTTAGGCTTGACCATCTGTAAACGGCTGGCTGAGCTGATGGGTGGGCATATCCACGTACAGAGCGAGGTGGGCGTAGGCAGTACCTTCTGGATAGAACTGCCTCTGCCCGTAATAGAAGCCTCCCCGCAACGGGTACGGGTTGAAACTCCGGCACAGGAGCACACCGACGTGCCCGCAGGTTTGCGCATCCTGCTGGTAGAGGACAACGAGGTCAACCGCAAGGTAGCGGTAAGGATGCTGGAGCAGATGGGCTGCACAGTGCATATCGCCCATGATGGACAAGAGGCTCTGCAAAAGACAGCGCATCGGCAATACGACATCGTGTTCATGGACGTGCACATGCCGCAGATGGACGGCTACGAAGCCACACGGCGCATCCGCGAGCGGGAGAACGGCTCCGGTAAGCATCAGGTAATTATCGCCATGACCGCCGATGCTATGCAGGGCGACCGTGAGCTGTGTCTGCAATCGGGCATGGACGACTACCTCAGCAAACCCTTCAAGCAGGACGACCTGCGAATCCTGCTCGCGCGGTGGGCGGCTTCACACGAACAAGAACAGCCAGCCGCGGCGTAAACCTTCCCTCCTCTCGACAAGCTGGGGCTGCCCCACCTTATCTTCCTGTACGCAGGGGAGCGGTAGATTCACTTTGCCTTCTCGCAAGTGAGGAGAAGAGTAGACTGTCCTTTCCGCCTGCAGGGAAGCTGACTGCTCGGCAGGAACCCAAACCTCCCCAGAGGAATCCGGAGAAGCAGAGAGCACCCTGGAGGAGGCTATGATGAAGTCAAGCGTTATCGTCCTTCTATTGTTGTGCGCTCTGCAAGTGTACGCACAAAAGCAGCCGTTGCGCACGTGGAACGCCATAGAGGGCACGTTCGTCTGGGATGAACAGGTGAAACGTCGCGGAGCGCAAAGCATCCGCCTGCACAACCCTACTGCCGAGCTGCGCAGCGGCGTGGTGCACGTGGTAGAACTCCATCAGACAAAACCCGTCCCCTTTCGTGTGACCGCGTGGAGCCGAGCACAAAACGTGTCCGGCAGCGCGGATTCTGGCTACTCGCTATACCTCGACCTCTACTACACCGACGGCACGCCTGAATGGGGCTTAATCGCTCCCTTCAGCACGGGCACGCACGACTGGGAACGACGCGAGGTGCTGGTAATACCCCGTAAGCCTGTGGCGAGAGTGTACGTGCATTTGCTACTGCGCAACCACGCAGGCACAGCGTGGTTTGACGATATACAGATGGAGATACTGGAGGGATTACAGGTGCTGGATATGCAACCTACCCGCCAGCCGAGCCTGCGGGCAGGCAAAGCTGCGATCGGATGGGGCGATAACGCTGACTTGCTGGTGCAGTTCGACAGCACAGGGCTGGTTACTGGAGTGCAGTTAAAGGGTAAACCCCTACCCAGAGGGAGCCTGCCCGGCGGCTGGTTCCTGCGCGATATGCGACACCCGGAAGAGCTGACGCCCTTTACCGGCAAGTGGACGAATCAGAAACCTCCCATCTGGACGGGCAAGGCAAAAGATGTGCAAATAGAGGTGCGCTACGAACGAAAGGGCAGCCTGCTGCAAGCTACCGCCACCTTGCGCACGACGCAAGGCTCTCCAGACCGCGCCGTGAGCCTGATATGGGCAATGCCAGTGGGGATGCGGGATGCGTTGTGGCACGATGACATCCGCCAATCGAGTAAGGCAGCGGGCAATGAGAAAGCGCACCTGATACGAGTCAACGGCGGCGCAAACGGTATGATGAGCCTCTACCCGCTGGCGTGTCTCACTGGAGCAGATTGGGGGCTGGCGTGGGGGTGGAGGATGGACGCCCCCCGCATGGTGCGCTTGTTTGCAAACCCGCAATGGGGCTGGGCGTGCGCGGCGTACGATTGCGTGATAAGCGGCAAGACGCGCAAGTTCCCCCACCAGGCGCAGTTCCATCTGCTGCTGTGGTCAGCGGAACCGCAATGGGGCTTCCGCTCCGCGCTAAAACGCTATATCGATAACTTTGCGGAGTGGTTTCGCAACCGCGTGCCGAGGCAGGGTATCTGGATACCCTTCACCGCGCCGCACACTGTGCAACACGTGCAGGATTTCGGTATCGCCTTCCACGAAGGAGACAACAGCGTCGCAGAAGACGACCAGCTGGGCATCCTGAGTTTCCGCTACACCGAGCCGATGAGCTACTGGATGCCCATGCCGAAAGAGTTTCCCCGCACCGACGCAGGGGCGGATGAATGCCTGCAGCAGTATGCGCAGGGCAAACTCGGCGATGCATGGCAGAGGGCGCAGGCGCGGGCAACCCTTAAATGCGGTATCATCACCGACGCCAGTGGCAAGCTGTATCGGTACATCACCGTTGCTCCGTGGAACGACGGCGCAATGTTCCTGTTGAACCCTGACCCCGACCTTCCCTCGACTCCGGACAGCCCGTCCAAAGCGGTTCTCAACTTCCCGCCCGAACATGCACAACAGGCGTACACGAAACCCGGCACGGAAGGGCTGGACGGCGAGTATCTGGATTCGATAGAGATGGGCGGCGAGATGCTCAACTTCCGCGAGGAACATTTTGCGACTGTGGATACGCCGCTGATATTTGACACCAGCAGCCTGCGCCCGGCTATTCTGCAGATATTCAGCACATGGGAATACACCCGCTACCTTGCCGGCGAGATGCGCAAGCGCGGTAAATGGCTATTTGCGAACGCGGTTGGATGGCGGTTTCCCTTCCTGATGGCGCAGCTGGACGTGTCAGGCACAGAGACTAACTGGTGGCAAAACGGCGCGTGGACACCGGTGTCGCCGGCGCAGATGGACGTATGGCGCAGCATGAGCTACCGGAAACCGTACGTACTGTTGATGAATACCGATTATGATAGCTTCGGCGGACAGGTAGAACGTTACTTCCAGCGATGCCTCTTCTGGGGCATCTACCCCAGCATGTTCAGCCATAACGCCGCCGATAACCCCTACTGGCGCAACCCGAACTGGTACAACCGCGACCGCCCGCTGTTCCAGAAGTACATCCCGCTCATTCGCCGTGTTGCCGAGGCGGGTTGGGAACCCATCACCCATGCCACTGCGGAGGGGGGCTGGGTAGAACGCTACGGCGCCAGGCTATTCACCGTGTTCAACCCCGATAAGCAAGAGCGCGAGGTGCGGATACGCATCAACCTGCACGCCCTCAAACTCCCAGCAGGCGAGGTGAAACAACCGGTGGAGCTGGCGCACGGTCTGCCGCTCGTCTGGGAGACGAACGAAGCAGGACTGCGAATCCATTTGAAACTATCGGCTGAGCAGACGGCGGTCATTACATGGTAGCGCTGTGTTCAGCAGTGATTTGCAATATGATCGCCAGTGCACCGGTATCTGCATTCTCCCTGTCATGCTGAGCACGAGCGAAACATAACGACAAGCGGAATTGGAGGGCGAGGCTCCCGCCAAGCCGTTGGGTTGGCGCGGTCGCGACGGAGTGCGTCCCTCCAGTTGCTGTCATGCTGAGCCGAAGGCGAAGCATCTCAGACCCTTCGATACCGCTCAGGGTG
>JANWYZ010000199.1 GCA_025054895.1 bacterium
TTAAACAGGAGCTCGAACGGCAAAAGAAGCTGCCCGCCTTCAACGAGAGGCTGAAGCTGCTCGGTTACACACAGGATGACCTGAAGGAAGATATCAAGGTAGAACTGGCGGCTTTCAAACTGCTCACAAAGGGCATCACCGTCAGCGACGACGAAGTGAGAAAGGCATATCAGCAAAATATCCAGCAGTTTACCATCCCGCCACAGGTGCAGGTAGCGCTGATCCTGCTGGATAACCGCAAGACACTGGAGCAGGTTCAGTCGCAGATTAAGAAAGGCGTCGACTTTCTGGTGCTAGCCACGCAACACAGGCCGCCCGACATGCCCGCTTCCGCCAACGTCACGAGCACATGGCTTACGGAAAACAACGACATGTTTCGTCAGTTCCCCTACCTGTGGCAGACCTTACAGAAGACTCCAGTAGGCGGGGTAACGTCGCCTCAGCCTATCCGGATGCAGTCGGCGCAGGGTAAGGTGGTGAACGGCTGGATTATCTTCAAGGTGCTGGACAAGAAGGACAAGCAAGTTCGCCCGCTGGACGAGGTCAAGGAAGATTTGCGCCGGCTGTTGATGCAGGCGAAGAGCAAGCGCAATTTGGGGCGCGAGCTGATGCAGATGCGCGCGCAGGCTAAGGTATCCTTCGAGATACCACGCTTCAACCGCCGCTGGCAGGAAGAGATTAAACAGCTGCAACAGCAGATGCAGGGAACGCAAGCATCACCTGGGGCTCCTGGCGCGCCTATACCCTCCGCCGGAGGCACAACTCCTTAATTCATGGGGGTAGCCGCCTGGCTGCCCCTATATGCCCAGCTGTTGCGCCTGCTCGCGTAGATAGGCAGCGGTCTCCTCGGGGATGGCGGTCGTGATGTAGATACCGCTTCCCAGCTCGAAACCGGCGGGTGTAGTCAGGCGGGGCACAATCTCAATGTGCCAGTGATAGTAATCCATGCAGCTGTCGCGCAGGGGCGCCGTGTGCAGCACTGCGTTGTAGTCAGGATTGTTTGCAGCACGGTACAGCAAAAGTAACGTTCGTCGCAGCACATCTGCCAAGAACGTCACCTCTTCTCTCTTCGCCTCCGCTACAAAGGATGCGCTGTGCTGGCGAGGCAGTATCATCAGTTCGAAAGGAAAACGGGAAGCGAAAGGCGCCAACACCACGTAATGGTCAGTGCTCAGCACCACGCGCTCGCCTACTTCGAGTTCCTTTGCCAGCATGTAGCAGTACACGCAGGTAACACGGTCGTCGTAGAAGCGACGCGCCCCCTCGATCTCCTCGCGGATGTTAGTTGGCACAATGGGCGTGGCGATCAACTGCGAATGTGGATGCACCAGCGAGGTGCCCGCTGCTGCCCCATGGTTGCGAAACACCTGCACGAAGGCGATGCGTTCATCCTGCGCCAGCGTACGCATCCGCTGTAATACTGCCTGCAACACCAGTTCTACCTGCTCCTGTGGCAGGGTCGCCAACGTTTGATTATGCAGAGGCGTCTCTATAATCACTTCGTGCGAGCCGTAGCCGTTGATGGTGGTAAACACCTCGGGATGGCTGACCTCCCATTTCGCTGATGGAGACAGAGCGGCAAACTTATTCGGTACTACGCGCACTTTCCAGCCCGGGCGGTTTGGGTCACTGCCGTCACGCAGGGCGTATACCTCCGGAGGGGTCTGCGTTTCGTTGCCCTCGCAGAACGGGCAATCGTCGCGGTGGTCTGGTTCCTCTTGCACCACCGCCTGCTTCAGGAACTGGTGCGGGCGCTTCGCCCGCTCTTTGGAAACGATTACCCAACGCTTGGTAGCGATGTCCTGGCGCAGTTCAGACATACTCGTCACCCCTTCTGTTCGAACTCCTGCAGCAGCTCGTCAGGCGAAACGGCGTCCGGGTCATGTATCATCATCTTCAATATCTCAGCGGTACGTTCCTTGCCGATAGAAACGTACTTACCGACGGCGCGAACATACACTGTACCCGTCTCGTCGACAATCTCGCCGTGTGCATACCATACCCTACCTCGCCTGTGGGTCATCTGCGCCCTTGCGGTCAAGGGGGTGTGCAGAGGCACCGGCTTGAGGAAGCGCGTGCTAATCTCCGCCGACACGCTGAACTCCCCCGTCTGCATGGTCGCTGCCCAGCCCATCAGTTCATCCAGTACGCTCATGAGCACTCCGCCGTGTGCGATGCCGGGGTAGCCCATCTGCTCTTCACGCAGGAACAGGGGTACGGCGGCGCCATGTTCATCCGCATAAAAGCGCACGTTGAGTCCTTTCGGATTGCGCTCACCGCATACAAAACAGGTATATGAGTGGGGTAATTTGCGCAACATCTGCCCTATCTACCTCTCCTCGCCACGACCAGCGGGCAAGGTAGAATTACTGGAACAAACGGCAAAATCCTGTCCAGCACTTTTACCTGAAGAATAAAAAAAACTTGACAGGGGAAGTGTACTTTGTGTACACTATAACCAATCTTATAAACTCGGCAACACGCAAGCACGGCAACAAACTAAAACGCTTCAACTTCATGAGGTGAAGGAGGCACCATACGATGAGGCAACGTGCTTTTACTCTGATCGAGCTGCTAGTAGTTATCGCTATTATCGCGATACTGGCAGCGATTCTCTTCCCCGTTTTCTCGCAAGCGCGCGAGAAGGCGCGTCAAACCAGCTGCTTGTCCAACACCAAGCAGATTGGGCTTGCGTTCCTTATGTACACGCAAGATTACGACGAGCTATTCCCCATGCAGGGAGGTTATGACCCGAGAGCGCCTCAGGGATGGCTGTGGAACTTCTGGCACGCAGTGCCCGCCGACTGGCGCGGTGACATCTGCCCGCCCGACAACTTCCGCTGCGGTTCCTACCAGACGTTCTGGGCAAATTCGGTATCGCCCTACATGAAGAACCTGGGACTGTGGGCATGTCCGTCGGGTTCATCCAGCAGGCTTTTCTCGGATGCTATCTATGCTGGAGCGCGAAAGGCGTGGGCGAAGGTTTCTTACAGCTATAACGGCTTGCTGATGCAGTATCCACAGGCTGGTATCGTTGCTCCTTCCCAGCTGACCCTGTTGTGGGAAGCGCGCGGTAAAGCGCAGAAGGAAGGCGCAGCATTAACCCAACCGGCTCTCATTTGTGACCAGATTTCCGACCTCAACTGTCGCTACATTCCGCGCACTTCGTCAGGATGTGCAGCGGGCAACGGCGGGCGCAGCGCCTGGTTTGGGCACGACGGTACACAGTGGGTACATAACAACGGCGCCAACTTCGTGATGACCGACGGGCACGCCAAGTGGCGCAGACTGGGAGCCGTAACCAGCCCCAACCAGGATGTCCACACAGACTGGAGCGTAGACCCGTACACGGGCTACAACCCACAGGGCTTCCCGCTGTATGCATGGACCGACGGCTGCCACCTGTGGTTGTTCCGCCCCGACTACGACTTTAGCCTGCGTCCATAAGATCTCGATATGCGCCCCCCGTTAAGTACGGGGGGCGCTTCATAGCAGGAGGAGGACAGGATGGGCAAATCGAAAGAAATTCCGCTGCCGACAGCGATAGCTATCATCGCCGTTGTGGTGGTAATAATCGTGGCGATTGGATGGTACATGATGAACCGCAGTCCGGCTCCCCCACCCCCACCACCTTCGGGGGCTCCGCAGACAACCGCACCTGTCCAGACGCCGCGAGGCAGCGTACAGGGGCAAACCGGCGCCGCCACCGAGTACTAGCACAGGTAGCACGGGCATCCTGCCCGTGTGGAAGATGGCTCTGTGGGCACGCTCACCCGGCAACGGGCGTAAAGGAGGAGGTACAATGCCTGCACGACTCCTGATTATAGTGGCAGCTTTGGCGTTAGTGGCGTCTGTTTGCCTGGCGCAGACGCCGCCGAACAAGCCTGCCCCGCCGGCTGATAAGAAACTCTCCTCGCCTGCAAAGGACAAGCAGCCAGAGTGGAAATCGCTGGTGCAACAGGCAAATGAGGCTGAGCGCAAGGGCAACGCCGAGAAAGCACGTGCCTTGCTGGATAAGGCATATCGGCTGGCTCCTGCTGGAGAAGACAAAGCGCAGATAGCGTTTCAAATCGCTTCAGTATGCGAGAAGCAAAAGGCATATAACGACGCCCGTCGCTGGTACCTGCAAACCATTTACGATGCGCCGAAAGGAAGTTTGGCGCCTCAAGCTAAACAGAGAATGCGTGCCATACCAGACACCAGACGCCCCGCTGCTGCAGGCGCCACTGCGACCGGCGGCCCTTCAGACCGCTCAAGACCGAAGTAACACCCTGCCGCAAACCGCCTTTGCTGCCCCTCCTCGTGGGAGATACAACTGGAGGGGCAGACCTCCACTGGACAAATCGCGCCAGAGCATGATCTCTCGCCTGCAATTGCCCTCGTCATTCACAAGGAGAACACCCCTCGAAGGTTGAAAAGCACACAATGTGCAGGAGGCGCGCTATGGAGAGCACCATCTACTTCGCCGACAGTCGCAACATGGTAGAACTGCCTGACGAGAGTATCCATCTGGTGGTCACTTCGCCGCCGTACTGGCACATCAAGGATTACGGATGCAAAGGGCAAATCGGCTACGGACAGAGCCTGCATGAATACCTGGTAGACCTCTCCCGCGTGTGGTGCGAATGCTATCGGGTGCTTCAACCCGGACGCAGACTGTGTATCAACATCGGCGATCAGTTCGCACGGAGCGCGGTGTACGGACGCTACAAGGTCATCCCGCTACACGCCGAAATCATCGCGCAGTGTGAGACGGTTGGCTTTGACTACATGGGCGCGATACTCTGGCAGAAGAAGACCACCATGAACACCACCGGCGGCGCGGTAGTGATGGGCTCCTTCCCCTACCCCCCGAACGGTATCGTGGAACTGGACTACGAGTTCATCCTGCTGTTCAAGAAACCGGGCAATCGCCCCTCCGTGACTGGAGAAGTCAAAGAAGCCTCGAGGCTGAGCATCGAGGAGTGGAAGCAGTACTTCGGTGGGCACTGGACGTTCGGTGGAGCGCGGCAGGGGGAGCACGAGGCAATGTTTCCCGAGGAGTTACCCCGACGGTTGATCCGCATGTTCTCCTTTGCTGGGGAGACAGTATTAGACCCCTTTTTGGGCAGTGGCACAACGGTGAAGGTAGCGATGGAGCTGGGTCGGCAAGGGGTAGGCTACGAAATACAGCGAGAGTTTGAGCCAGTTATGTGCGAGAAACTGGGATTGGACAAGCAGGCTCTGTTTGAACCACCAATCCGTTTCACCTATCGCGAGCAGCCGTTGCCTCCTGCAGAACCTCCCACAGGTTACACGCCGCGTGTTCAGGACGCACGCCCTGTTACCTGCTTCGTAGAGCAGCGGGAACCCTCTGTGAAGGTCATCGCGGTGCTGGACGAACACACCCTGCAGATAGAAGACGGCAGAATCGTTCGGTTGAAAGGCGTTTTTGTGCCCGTGCAACAGCGTGACCGGGCGATAGAGTACCTCCGACGTTACGTGCAGGGTAAGCGCGTCGTCATTAAAGTTGAGGAAAAAGAGCTGGAGAACGGACAGCCGCTTGATGCGTATGTGTATTTGAGTAATCGTCTGTTTATCAACCGCAAAATGATAGAGATGGGGCTGGCGTGGGCGGAGCGCGGGAAGCCTCACCGGTTTCTGGACAGGTTTATACAGAGCGAGTTGCTCCGTTGCAAAGATGTCACAGAGACCCGCCCGTGATTGAAATCATGGCATACGATGTCAGCAAGATGCGCCTTCGTGGATTGCCAAC
>JANWYZ010000019.1:0-7237 GCA_025054895.1 bacterium
GGAACCGCTCTCCCGCCCTCAGGATGAGAAACGCAGCCGCACAAAACGGGGTACGTACAGCTCCGCATTGTTCAGTACCTCGCTCGTCTCGAACGAGTTGGTAGCATAAGTGACGAGCAGTTCATCGGGCGCAGAGAGTTCAGGGTGAGCTTTCGCCGCGTAGCAGAAGACGTGTCGTCCTGTCTGCACATCGGGGCAGCGATACACTGTTTGCGGTTCACTCCATACGCCCACCGGTGAATCCGCCCAACGCAGGCGGATCTCGGGCGAAAGGTCGGCAGGTGAATACACCATTACCCACTTGCGTACAGCAGGCACGAAGCACACGCTGAACTCCGCGCCAACGTCGTCACCGGTTACGGAACACTCGCGCCACCGGCGGCTCCAGCCGTCCGGCGTCCAGAACTGCCATGCGGTGAAATGGGGCATCCTGCCCATCGGCACACGGGCGGCTACCAGCCCACGCCTTAACGGAGTGTGCGAGCGGTCATCGTGAGTGCCGTAAACGTACATCCACCTGCGGTCGCTCCATACCGCGCTACCGAATGAAACATGAAGCCGGCTGTCGCGGCGGTAAAAGGGCAGCTGGTGCAGATGGTATCGCCATTGCAGCGGCGGGATGGAGTGGTCTAATACCTCTGCCAGCCATGCTCCTTGCGAGCGGAAGCCGAACACGCCGGGCTCGCCTTCGGGCACGATGTGCGTAAGAAAAAGCCACAGTCTTTTACCCTCCGCCAGTCCGTGCCCGAACCAGAACCAGCCCCGTGAGGTGCGCGGTCGGATGAAGGCGGTGGGATAAACTCCCTCGTGCTTGCCGAAGAAAAACTGCAGACGCGCGCTCTGGGCGTTCTTCCCATGCTGGATAGCGACGGAGTTGCCCATCACCAGCCGGGCGTTTACACGCCGACCGTTGCGTACCTCGCCGAAATAGGTGTCGCCGAAGAGCCAGAGTATCCGCTCCTTCTCCAGCGGCACAGAATACGCGCAATCCGAGCCAATCCATCCCGTTTGCGGGCGGAAGCGTCGTTCCCATCGCACTTCTGGGAAGGCTTGTATTTTGGGATAAGAAGACAAAAGTAAACCTCCTCCTGACGCCGTTCACTACGGCGAGAGCGATACAGACTGTCCGCGCCGAATCGTCCTCCTGCCAAAAGGGGTTTGCGCAATTTGCCGTGACTCATTTGCCCGTACAGACCTGGTACCACTACGGCGACGATAGGGACCGCAAGCAGGTGCGGGCTTCCTTCCGTCTGCCCCCAGCGTAGCTGATAGATGGTCCCGTTAAAGCGGTAGTGCGCCAAGCACAAGTTGGACGCCAGCACCACCAGAAGGGTTACCTCCCAGAGGCGTTTGAGCATCACAGCCGCCTCCTCTACTGAGTGTTGATTCCGTATGCTCGGCTGCAATACACCCCGTCGAGAAAAGTCAGGGCTTTAGCCAAGCATTTTGCGCAACATTTCCCGTATTGTATACCAGGAGGGCGCGCGGTGAAGAATCTCGCAACCGATTTCCCCTTCTTCACGTCAATAACTATCGGTTCAAAGAACGTGAGACGGAAAGGAACAACAAGGGTAATGCTTAGACAAGGAGTGTGGTTGTGTGCGCTGTTGCTGGCGGCAACCGTGTGGGCGCAGGAGAACCCCCAGGTTCCCCAGCCTCTGACCTTAAAAGACGCGATACGGATAGCCTTACAGAAGCACCCTTCGGTCGCGATTGCGAAGAACCAGCTGGAGCAGGCGAAGGCGCGGCGGGTTCAGGCGGAAGCACGTTACTTGCCGACGTTGAGCCCTTCGGCGAGCTATGTCAACCAGCAGACGCGCACCGCGCTACCGGGCTTTGGCACCCGGGTCGGCAAGGTGGACGAGACGCGCTCCGAGGTTACCCTGCGCCAGACGGTGTTCGACTCGGGGCAACGGGAAATCTCCGCCGCGCAGGCGCGTCGCTCGGTGGAATCGGCGGAGCAGGCGTACCGGGATACAGTGCAACAGAAGGTGCTCAGCGTAACCACCGCCTACTACGAGCTGCTGAGGCGTATGGCGCTGCAGAGGGTTGCCGAGGCAAATGTTCAACGCGCCCAGCAGACGGTGGACGTGACGAAAGCGCAGGTAGAGGTGGGCGTCGCGGCGCAGAAGGATGTGCTTCAGGCGGAGGCGGAGCTGGCGAACGCGCAGGTCTCGCTGATTCAGGCGCGCAATCAGGTGCGTTTGGCGGAGGCGAGCTTGCGTAACGAGCTGGGCATCGGTCAGGAAATACCCTTGCAGGTGGCTGAGGTGGGCGATAAAGAAGCCGAGCAGTTGCCGCCGCTGGCTTCGCTGGACGAGTATCTGAAAGAGGCGCTGGCGCAACGACCGGATTACCAGCGTCAGCGTGTGAGCAGTGAAATCCAGCGGTTGAGTCTGCGCCTTGCGGAGATTGAGGCTGGCTTTCAAATACAGAGCGACTTCGCATACGGTCGGCGCATCGAGCCCGACCCCGGCGATACGCGCAGCTTCACGATAACCGCTTCCTACCCGCTGTTCGACGGTGGTTCAACACGGGCAGCCGTGCGTGAGGCGCGCGCAGGCTATGACAGCGCGCTCCAGCAGCTGGAACAGCTGAAACTATCCGTGCGGCTGGATGTGGAACAGGCGTATCTCACCCGTACGGAAGCGCAGGAACGGTTGAACGCAGCCAAAAAGGCTCTGGAGGCGGCGCAGGTGAACTACCAGGCTGCGCTGGAGAGCCGCAAAGAGGGCGTCAGCAGCCTGATTGAAGTTATCAACGCGCAAGTAGCTCTGGTGAACGCGGAAACCAGCTACGTGCAGGCGATATACGACCTGCTGGCAGCAGACGCACGGTTGCAACGCGCTATCGGTAAAGACTATACATTCTCTGAGGGAGGGGGACAGGGATGAAACGAACGATAATCGTCGCTGTGATATTAATCGTGATCGTGGCGGGCGGTTCCATCGCGTGGAGCCGGCTGCGAAATAACAATCAGCCCAACCCCGAGCATCGTACGGCAAAGGCGGAACGCGGCACGGTCACTAAGTCGGTTACCGCAGAGGGAACTCTGCAACCGTTGACGGTAGTGGATGTGAAGTCCAAAGCGGGCGGTATGGTGACCAAGCTGGCGGTGGACGTAGGTAGCGAGGTCAAGGCAGGTCAGCTCATCGCCCGTATCGACCCCACGGATACGATGACCGTTTACGAGCAGGCGAGGGCAGACCTGGAAGCGGCGGAGGCGCGTGAAGAGCAGTCACGGTTGAACATGCAACTGCAGGCGGTGCAAAGCGAGGTTGCCGTGTTGCAGGCTCGAGCCAATCTGGAGACTGCGAAGGCGCGTCTGGAACAAGCCCGCCGCCAGCTGGCGATGCAACCAAAGCTCAGCCAGTCTGCCATCCAGCAAGCCGAAGCCAGCTATGAAACCGCTCAGGAGAACCTGCGCCAGCTGCAGGAGGTCACCATCCCGCAGACGCGCACCGACGTGCAGGCGCAGTACGAGCAGGCGAAAGCGAACTACGAAAACGCCGAGAAGAACCTGGCGCGACAGGAGGAGCTGTTGCGCAAGGGGTTTGTGTCGCAACAGGCAGTAGACACCGCCCGTACGCAGCGCGACGTGGCGAAGGCGCAGTTCGACACAGCCCAGAAGCGGTTATCGACGCTGGAGCGCGACCTGCAGGCGACCTTGCGCAACGCGGAGAAGCGGCTGGAAGAGGCGAGAGCGGCTCTGGAGTCTGCGCGAACCAACGCCGAGCAGGTGGCTCTGCGCGAAGCCGACGTACGGCAGGCGGAGGCGGCGGTCAAGCAGGCGGAAGCGGCGCTGAAGCAGGCGGAAGCCAACGCCCTGCAAAACCGCATCCGCGAGGCGGATATCCGCTCCGCTCAGGCGCAGAAGGTGCGCAGCAAGGCGAGCCTGCAAAACGCGCAGGAACAACTGCGTAGCACCACCATCGTCGCCCCGCGCGACGGCATCGTCATCCAGAAGTACGTGGAAGAGGGAACCATCATCCCGCCCGGTACCAACGTCTTCTCGCAGGGAACCAGCATCGTGCAAATCGCCGATGTCAGCCGCATGTTTGTGGACGTGCAGGTGGACGAGACCGACATCGCCTTCATCCAGACGGGGCAGAAGGTGGACGTGACGCTGGACGCCTACCCCAGCGAAATCTTTGAAGGAGTGGTCACCCGTATCGACCCGCGTGCGGTCGTAGAGCAGAACGTGACAGTGGTCTACGTGCGCGTGGAGATCGAGAACCCCGACGCCCGCCTGAAACCCGGCATGAACGCCACCTGCGAGTTCGTGGTCGACCGTAAGGAAGACGTACTTATGGTTCCTGCCGAGGCGGTGAAGGAAAACGACGGCAGGTACTATGTTCAGGTGATGGAGGGTGGTCAGCCCAAACAGCGTGATGTGCAGATAGGGCTGGAAGGCAACGACACGGTGGAAATCGTCAGCGGGCTGAAAGAGGGCGAAGAAGTGGTTACTCAGGTAATCCAGCCCCAGAGTCAGCAGCAGAGCAGCAGCCCCGGCGGCGGTCAGCGAGGGATGGGCTTCCCCATGTTCGGCGGTCCGCCGATGCGCATGAGGTAGGTGCGAGGAGGTGAACGCATGAACTTCGTGGAGAACTTCCAGATAGCATTGCGCAGTCTGCTGGCGAACAAGCTGCGTTCATCGCTCACCATGCTGGGCATCATTATCGGCGTGGGGGCGGTAATTGCCATGATTTCGGTGGCGCAGGGCGCACGTGAACAGACCATGCAACGCATCCAGCAGCTGGGCACGAACGTGCTGGTGGTGTTCCCCGGTCAACAACGCATGGGCGCCGCTTTTGGCGGTTTCGGCTCGATGCAGATTCTGAAGCCTGACGATGTGGATGCTATTCGGCGCAGCTGCCCCTCCGTGCGCGCCGCCTCGCCAGAGGTGCGACGCAATGCACAGGCGAAATACAAGAACCGCAACACCAATACCAACATCAGCGGCGTGTCGCCCGAGTACTCCGAAATCCGCAACTACCCGGTGCAGCAGGGGCGGTTTTTCAACCAGCGTGAGGTAGATAGTATGTCGCGCGTGTGCGTCATCGGACAGACGGTGTACGAAAACCTGTTCAACGGCTCCTCCGCTCTGGGAAAGACCATCCGTATTCGCGGCATCGGCTTCAAGGTGGTAGGCGTGCTCGCCCCGAAGGGCGCACAGGGTTTCGGCAACCCTGATGACATTATCTTCGTGCCCTACACCACCGCCATGCGCCGCCTGTTTGGCATGGATTTCATCAACAGTATCAGCGTGCAAGCGACCAGCGAGGAGCGAATGAACGCAGCGTATCAGGAGATCGAGAACCTCATGCGCCGTCGCCAGAGGCTGAACCCGGGGCAGGAGAACAACTTCCGCATCATGAATCAAGCGGAGTTCGTCCAAACCGCAGAGGATGTCTCGCGCACCTTCACTCTGCTGCTCGCGGGCATCGCCAGCGTGTCGCTGCTGGTAGGCGGTATCGGTATCATGAACATCATGCTGGTATCGGTCACCGAACGCACGCGCGAAATCGGCATCCGCAAAGCAGTGGGAGCCAAGCGACGCGACATCCTGTTGCAGTTTCTGATTGAGGCGATGACGTTGAGCCTTGTGGGCGGGCTTATCGGCGTTGGTGCAGGGCTCGGCGCATCATACATTCTGGCGAGTACCTCCGGCTGGCAGGTACACATTAGTCTGCAGCCGATCTTGCTGGCGTTTGGTTTCTCGGCAGGGGTGGGCATTTTCTTTGGCATCTATCCGGCGCAGAAGGCGTCGGCTTTGAACCCCATAGAGGCTCTACGCTACGAATAACACAAAATCTGTAAGGGAGGAAACACTATGAGGAAGCGAATGACGCTCTGGACGGGCGTACTGCTGCTGGTGATGACGGCGGTAGCTGCGATCGCCCAGCCGCCTCCGGGCGCGGGCGGGTTCCAGATGACCCCTGAAATGCAGAGGCAGATGGAGGCGTGGCGCAAGTGGCGCGAGGCGCACAAATACACCTTCCAGCTCACCAGCACCTTGCGTGCGCTGGAGGATATCGACAAGGACCCGAAGACGAAGCTGACTGCGGAGCAGGCGAAAAAGATTCTGGCGGTGTTACAGCCTTACCGCAATAAGCCGAAGATGACGCAGGATGACGCCAAAAACGCCCTCAAGGGCATTAAGGCGGCGTTGAACGTGAACCAGCTGAACGCTATTGCGCGCATCGAGGCGGAGCGACGCAACCGACGCGGAGGCTTCGGCGGCCCCGGCGGAGGTCCAGGTGGCGGCGGTATGGGAATGCGACCGGGCGGACCCGGTGGACCTCCTGGAGGCGCGCCCGGCGCACGTCCCGGAGGCGCTCCTGGTGGCAACGCAGGTAGACCAGGCGGACCAGGAGGCGGCTTCCGCATGCCCGACCCCTCCCAGATGAAGGATTTCAACCCCTTCAAGCCTGACACCAGCACCCCATTCGGTCAGCGCGCTGCCGAACGCTGGAACCAGTTCTTCAAAGGTTTGCAGCAGCGGGCTTCGGGAAAGTAAGCACATCCTGCTGGAGGACGAAACTCCTGGCGAGTGGCGGCAAGCGCTCGGCAGGAGTTTGGTCCCCTGCTACTGATACAACTGGATGAGGCTTCGCACACTTGCAGATACTCGTTGACGACATCTTCCTGCAACTGCGTATGCATCCCGGCATCGTTCAGACCTTGCCTCCTCCAAACAGGATTTAACAGATAAGGTACGGAAATTATCCCCGACAGCTCTAATCAGGAGGGGCGTTATGCTTTATCCCCGGCAACCAGTTACGCAGATGGTCTATTCCTCTCCGGAAGAGATGATTTTCGGCTCGGCGGCAAAGCCTATCGCTTGTGGGAATGGAGTATTTGTCGGGGCGGGAGAGGTGATTCCGGAGGTGAACTTTACCCTGCCCCCAGTGGCGATACGCGAAGAGACCCTGCCCGATGTGCGTCAGCGATTCCGCGAGATGGTGGAACGCATCCTCACTCGTGCGGTGCAACAGGGAGTATCTGCACTTGTGCTGGAGCTGGAGCACCTGTACGAGCTTACCCTGCAACCCGACTGGGGCGCGCTGGTGACGGCGGATATCAAGGCGGTAATGGAAGAGTTCGGACAGCGCTATGGGCTGCGTTCCGCCCTGCGAGTGACCGTTGCGGACATCCGCGAGCAGGAACGCCCGCCTCGGTTGCGCTCCAGTGAGCTGTTCGCCACCATGTTAAGGGCTTTTGAGCGCTGTGCGGA
>JANWYZ010000019.1:7247-19911 GCA_025054895.1 bacterium
AGCCGGCGCAGACATCCTCTCCATCGAGAGCACGGGTGGTAAAGAGGTCAACGACCATGCGCTGGTGCAAGGGGATATGGAGGGTATTGCCTTCGCACTGGGCGTGCTCGCGCCACGCGACATGGAGTGGTTATGGGCGGCGATTGTGGATATCGCTCGTCGTTACAAGGTGGTACCCGGCGGCGATACCGCCTGTGGATTTGGCAACACGGCGATGCAGCTGGCGCACCAGGGGCTGCTGCCCAAAGTGCTGGCGGCGGTTGTCCGGCTGATGACCGTGCCGCGCTCGCTGACGGCGGTGGAGATGGGCGCGACAGGACCGCTCAAGGACTGCGGCTACGAAAACCCGGTCATCAAGTCCGTTACCGGTGTGCCGATCAGTATGGAAGGCAAATCCAGCGCATGTGCGCATTCCTCTCCTCTGGGCAACATCGCCGCAGCAGTGTGCGACCTGTGGAGCAACGAGTCGGTGCAGGATGTACGTCTGCTGGGAGGCTATGCGCCAGCGGTGTTCACGGAAATCCTCGCTTACGACTGTCGTCTGATGAATACCGCTCTCAGGCAAGGACAGGGAAAAGCCCTGCGTGACTTGTTCGTAGCGTCCGACCGCCACCGTGACCCGCAGGCTTTGATGCTCGACCTGCGCGTAGTGTATGAAGCAGGCAAACGCCTCGTGCAGGCTGGAGAAGACCACTACGCCCGCACGTTAGCGATGGCGCGCTACGCAACGGAAGAGGTCCGACGCGCGGTGCGCGAGGGGAACCTCAGTCTGGAACAGCGCGAGGAGCGGTGGCTGGGCATGATAGAAGATGCTCTCGCGGAGTTGCCCGAAGACGCCGATACGCTCCGTCGACGCGCGGATGCGAACTATGGTTCGCTGTACATCGCTGAAGAGTACGGGTTGAGCGCATGAACTCGCGCGAACGTGTTCAGACCACTCTATCACGCGGTATTCCCG
The DNA here is from genome assembly GCA_025054895.1 of bacterium. Taxonomy (GTDB): domain Bacteria; phylum Armatimonadota; class HRBIN16; order HRBIN16; family HRBIN16; genus HRBIN16. The sequence continues at coordinate 8,206 of JANWYZ010000019.1, forward strand.
ACCGCGTGCCCATGCTGGACATCGCCTTCTGGCCCGAAACGCTCAAGCGATGGCGGCAAGAAGGCTTTCCCGAGGACGCAGACCCGGCAGACTATTTCGGGCTGGACAGGATTGAACGTTTCGGCTTCGACGGCTCGCTGCAGCTGCCGGTGGAGCTCATAGAGGAGACCGAGCGCTGGCGCGTTTACCGTAACGCCAACGGGCTGGTGGTGAAAGAATGGAAAGATTCGTACGCGCCTCCTGCCCGTCTGGAATGCACCGTCCAGAGCTGGGAGGAGTGGCTAAAAGTAAAACCGCGCCTGCGGGTCACCCCAGACCGTATCGCTGCCCCGATGGTAGAGAACTATTGCTTCTGGCGCGAGCGGGGGTGGTTTGTAGTGGTGGAGCCAGTCGAGCCGATGTGGTTCGTGCTGGACCACTTGATGGGCTTCCAGAACGCCCTGCCGCTGATTGCCGAACAACCTGATCTGATTGCCGACATCCTGAATACCTACACCGACTTCCTGTTAGGAATGTGCCAGCTGTGTGTGGAGAGAGGGATAACCTTCGATGGGCTGTGGTTTTTCTCAGACTTGTGTTACAAGAATGGAATGCTCTTCTCGCCGCGCGCCTATCGGGAGCTGTTGATGCCCTGTCACCGCAAGGTGAAGGCATGGTGCGAGGCGCAGGGGATACCGATGTTGCTGCACTGTGACGGCGACGTGCGACAGTTCATTCCCTTGCTCATTGAAGCAGGATTCGACGCCATCCAGCCGTTAGAGGCGCGGGCGGGCAACGACGTGCGCGAGTTGAAGACACTCTACGGTACACAGATAGTCTTCTTCGGCAACATCAGCGCGGACGTGATGGCTTATGGAACCGACGAACAGCTGGAGGAGGAGATTCGCAGCAAGCTTACGGTGGCGAAGGAAGGCGGTGGGTACATGTATCATAGCGACCACTCTATCCCGCCAACGGTGAGTTTTGCCCGCTATGCACGGGTGATAGCGCTGGTGCAAAAGTACGGAGTATACGAGTAGCGTCGCGCGCGGATTGCATCTCTCTGCGCTTTAGGGTATACTGAAGTTGACAACTCAACACCGCGCAGCGAATCGCCGCCAGGCGAAACGCATCCGCTAGGGGAGCCGACCGTGGCTGAGACCTCGCGTGAGGCGAGGAACCCTCGGAACCTGATCCGGGTAATGCCGGCGTAGGGAAGCGGAGTGGCGAACGAAAGATGTGCAACACCTCGCGCCGCTTCTCTGCCGAGAGGCGGCGTTTTCGCATGCGCGAAAGCGAAAAGGAGGTTTGCACGATGCGCAACAAGCACGGTTTCACGTTGATCGAGCTACTGGTAGTTATCGCCATCATCGCGTTGCTTGCGGCGATTCTGTTCCCTGTTTTCGCTCAAGCGCGCGAGCGTGCGCGAGTAGCTACCTGCATCTCCAACGCCCGCCAGATTGGACTGGCGGTGCGTATGTACGTGCAGGACTACGATGAGACCTTCCCCATCTTCCACGCTTACAACAGCCAGCCGCCTGCCGGGCAACCGGGGCACCTGGGAGTGGAGGTCGCGCTGGAGCCGTACACCAGGAACAAACCCATCTTCAAGTGCCCCAGCGATACAGGCAGCCCCTATCAGCAGCGCGACGTGCCAGGCACAAACTCGTACTGGCAGGCGTATGGTTCCAGCTACCGGTTCACCCATTGCTGTTACACGGTGATTTGCGGCTTTTCCACACAGAACAACCTGGAGGTGTGCAGCAATTTCGGCTACCAGCAGAAGATAGTTACCGACGCCAGCTTCGTCAATCCGGCGCAAACGCGCATCATGCGTGACGAGATGTTCCCCTTCTTCAGCCGAAGCGTACCGGGGTACGAGAAGTATGGCTACGATTTCGACCCGCCTTACGACTATTTCCGACTGTGGCACACGCAGGGCGGCAGCCTGATTTTCGCCGACGGACACGCCAAGTTTGTGGCTTCCTCGAAAGAGTTCGACGAGACGCTGGTCTCGCCGGAAGGCTTGCCCAGCGGCGGCGGCTCGTATCCGAACGAAAACTACTGGATGTGCGATTGAACAGCACACGCTAAACGTTGCTAATTCGGTGGCGCGTGCATTCTGCGCGAATGGCACGGGCAGGATGCCCGTGCCACATTGCCAACCTTACGAATCGCACGGGCAAGATGCCCGTGTCACTTCGTGAACCTCGCGTGCTTATTCTATTGTGAAGCGGCAATGCGTAGAGTAAATGAATCGCGGCAGAGTATTTGCACACTTTCTCCTCCCCGTGTTACAATGGATACGAGGAGGTTATTCACGTAATGCCCGTTATCGAACACAGTATCTGGATTAATGCACCGGTCGAGAAAGTTTATGCCACTGCCAGAGAGGTGGAGCGATTCCCGGAAGTAATGCCCGACCTCGAGTCGGTAAAGGTTCTGGAGCGGAGCGAAGACGGTTCCCGTACGATTACAGAGTGGACAGGGCTGGTGCGCGAATTCAACAACATGCGCGTCAAGTGGACAGAGGAAGACCTCTGGAACGACGACGAGCACGCCTGTCGGTTCCGGTTGATTAAAGGCGACCTGCAGCGCATGGAAGGCGAGTGGCGGTTTGTGGAAGAGCAAGGGGGCACACGCTTCTACTCGCGTCTGGAGTACGAGTACAACGTACCACTGCTGGGTACGCTGGTGAAAAACCTCATCCATAAAAAGCTGGAAGAGAACGTGCAAATGGTTCTGGAGGGTATCCGCTCGCGAGCGGAACAGAGCTGAAGGTTCAGGCTTCCTGCTCGACCTCGTTGAGAACCTTCTGCACCTCGTTCAGGATGGCAACGATTTTCTCCGTAGCTTCAAGGATGCGTTGCACGTACACACGTTGTTCGGGGGTGAGTTCCTCATCGCCCAGCAGTTCAGCAAATCCCACGATGGCAGTCAACGGAGCACGCAGGTCGTGATTGAATCGGGAGAGGACGATGCTACGAACCTCGCGCCAGCGCTGCAGCTTGCGGGTGAGCGTATCGCAGGTGCTTTCCGGCATCGGTGGAACCTCCTACGTTGTTTCGGCTTCTTATAAGAGTATAACACGGAACGCCGCGCTTAACCAGTGACCTGAATGAGAGGAGCGAAGACACCCAAAACCGATACGGCTTGTCTTCCGTGGTGGCAAGCTTTGCTGGTCCCCTTTTCGCTGGGGTACGACGCCGCGCTGCAAGCGTACCTCTGGTGGCGTTTGCCAAGGCAATTCAAAGCAGACGCGACGGTCATCTCGGTGGGCAACCTGTCGATGGGCGGAACAGGCAAAACGCCGACGGTTATTGCGATATGCCGTCACCTGCAGCGCAATGGGTTTCGGGTGGCTGTGCTGAGCCGAGGATATGGCGGCACAATGAGCTACGCGGGCGGTGTGGTTTCCGATGGCGAACGGATATTTGCTACCGTCACGCAGGCAGGAGATGAGCCTCTGCTAATCGCTCGCAAACTGCCCGGCGTGGTGGTGCTGGTAGGCAAAGACCGGCGCAAAACCGCACGCAAAGCGATCGAGCACTTCGGTTGCGATACACTGGTGCTGGATGACGGCTTTCAGTACTGGCAGTTGCATCGAGATGTAGACCTGGTACTGCTGGACAGAGAACGCCCTTTCGGCAACGGCTGGACATTACCCGCAGGTACCTTGCGTGAACCTGTACGGCACTTACAGCGCGCCCACGCATTGCTGGTGCAGCAGACGCATATACACTGCCGACAGCTGGCACAGATGTTTCCCATGACCCCATGCTTTATCTGGCAGAAATCCCCTTCGGGAGCGCGTGCGCTCCATACGGAGCAAACTCATTTCGACTTAGAGGTGCTACGTGGTAAGCGGGTGTTCGCGCTCGCTGCTATCGCCAGCTTCGGGTCGTTTACGCAGGTGCTATCGCAGTTGGAAACGCAACTGGTGGGAACGTGGAATCTGCCCGACCACCACCATTATACTCCGGGCGATGTTCTGGAGGCGCAAAAGCGTGCTCGGGCGTGCAACGCTGAAATGATACTGGTGACCGAAAAGGATGCGGTGAAACTGGAAGAGATGCCAGCCATGTCGTTGGAATGTCCGATATGGGTGCTGGATATCGAAGCGCGTTTTTCGCAAGGGTTCTGGCGCTGGTTCGATGGGCGCGTGCGCGCCGCTGGGCGTGCTGGGTCAAGTCAGTTCACCGCGGCAGAACGGGCACTCTGACCCCTCTCCTGGATGGTAGCAGCCGCATCGTGAGCATTCCCGCCATCCCTGTTGCTTCCGTATCAGCACCAGCCGTCGGTAGGCGACCAGATACTCAGTGACCTTTGCACGCATCTCCGCGTCGGCGATGGGTTCGGTGAGCGTGTGTAGCTGGGCGAACGCAGAGGCGTCCAGCTCCGGTTCTGCAACGTTCGGCTCCTCTGGGCGCGCCGCGCTGGCTGAAGATTTGCGCCAGCGAGGGTTCACGCGGAAGACAAGTTCGGTAAAGATAGGTACGCCAGCGTACTCATTAAGCCGCTGCAGGATGGTCTGTTGCTGGAAACGCAGCTCCTGTATCCAGGCGTTGCTTTTCACGGCAACGAACACCTTGCCCCCTTTCAGCGCTTCAGGCTGTGCAGCGGCAGCGACCGTTTTGCCTACAACCTCTTCCCAATTCAGCAAGGCGCGAAACGCGCGTAGCCGCTCGCGCAAGCCGAGCGCGTCCACTGTCTCGTCCAGAATATCGCGTAACAGGTCAGGGTGTGACATGTTACTGCACCACCTCAAGGCGACCATTTTGCACCCGGTATGTTCGGGCAACAGCAAGGATTTGGCGTGGAAAGGCCTCCGCGGAGGTGGCGGTGATGAACGCCTGCGCGCCTCGCAGAGTCATCCGCAAAAGCTGCGACCTGCGCAGGTCATCGAGGTCCGACATCACATCGTCCAGCAGCACAACAGGCGGCTCCTGGCGCTCCTGCAGAGTGAGTTCGAACTCGGCTTGCTTGAGGCTAAGCATGACAGTTCTCTGTTGCCCTTGTGAGGCATACGTCCGCGCCTCCTTGCCGTCTACCAGCAGCAGCAGGTCGTCGCGCTGAGGTCCGGCGAGAGTCGTTCCCCGGCGAATCTCCTCTTCTCGCATCTTCCGTAGCTGCTGCCGGAACCGTTCCGCCACCTGCTCGCGTTCGCCCTGTGCTTCTTCGATAGCAGGAGCATAACGGATGTCCAGTTGCTCGCGCCCTTCAGAGAGCTCGGCGTGGGCGGCGCATGCCAGCGGACGTAAGGCGCAGATAAAACGTTCCCGCGCCACGATCACGCCGCTGCCGTAGCGTACCAGTTGTTCATCCCATGCTTCCAGCAGGTCAATAATAGACGGCGTCACCGTCCCTCCGCCCTCACGGATGCCCTTCAGCAGCCGATTACGCTGTTCCAGCGCACGGCGATAACCCATGAGCGCACGCGCGTACGCCGGACTGAGCATACTGATTTCTACATCCAGATAGCGCCGTCTGTCCGCCGGTTGACCACGCACGACTTCCAGGTCTATCGCGCTGAAGACAACCACATTGAACTGCCCCAGCGCAGTGGCCGCCCTGTAGGTTTGTCCATCCACCTTCACAACGCGCGGCTGGGCGCGTGAGAGGATGACCTGCACGCGCACGTCGAGCGACTGCTCCCGGTAGATATGCGCCTGTACCGTTGCCTCTTCGGCGTTCCAGCGGATTAGCTCATCATCTTTTCCAGCGCGAAGCGCTCTGCCTGTAGCCAGCAAATAGATGGCTTCCAACAGGTTGGTCTTACCCTGCGCGTTTTCCCCCGTAATGAGGTTCAAGCCTGCATCAGGCTCCAGATGCAGCCTCTCGTAGTTGCGAAAGTTGCAGAGCGATAGCTCAGTCAAGTACATCTTCTAAACGAGAAACCCAATGGCTACGTCAGGTAGAGTCACTGCACGACCATTTCCCATCTTAAGGTTACGCGCTCGCCCGGCTTCAGCTCCTTTTCCGGCAGGAACAGTTCGATATTGGCGCGGCGGGCAGGAGCGTGCCAGTTCAAATAGACTTGCTCCACCTGCTCGCGGGGGAACAGCACTCGCACCCTGGGCACCCCCCGCGCCTGCAAGGTTATCTCGCCATCGGGCAGATTCGCTCCCTTCAGTTCTATATACCCGAAATCTACGACCGACTGCTCGCCTTTTGCACCCGCTACGCTACGCCAGGTATAACGCGCTCCGTCGCCGTATGCAAACTCAGGATGGCTGCGCGGACTGACCTTGAGCGGAGATTGCCCGCCGTTGCGATAGGTGCTTTCCACCACCAACCGGGCATCGTCACCCATCAGGCTAATCGTGCGCAGTATCTCCAGTCCGTCTGGCAGCTTGAGTTCCAGTAGCACCTGCGTTGGGGAAGCCGCTTTTACTGTGAACGCATCCCGCCAGCCGGTGCTACGGTACTCTCGCGTGGCGTACTCCTCATAACCACCGTCCGCAGGGGCTTCAGGCGTGCTGCCAGTATCTGTCAGAATGTTGCGCTCTTTGCCCACTTGCGACACGCGCACGATGCGCCCGCCCAGCGCGGGCACGATGTCCACACGCAGCGCAGCGTTTTGCAGGGTAACTACCGGATAAGACTGCTTGTCCTGCGCGGATATCTTCTGGATAAACTTCTCGACGCCGCTCCACTCTTCCACGTTGGTAATGCCGAACCGCCGGATTTTCTCCAGCACGATGTCACGTAAGCGCAGGGTCTCGGGATCGCGCCCCGCCACATACTGGCCCTCCACCACCTGCCATCTGTTGATGCGCTGTGCGAGCTGGGTGTATTCTACCCATAAGCAAGCGTGCTGTACACGAGCAAGCGCGTCCGGGTCGTCGCGCACCGCCCTCTCCGCCGCATCGAACAGCTTCTGCGCTTGTTGCAGTATCTCGGCGCGCACATAGGCGACAGTGGGCGGGTCGAAGATGTGCACGTGCGCGCGACGGTCTTCCTTGTCTGTTTTGCCTTCGCGCACTGGGCGGTGAATCAACTCGATGTAGCGGCGGATCTGTGGCGCGGCTTTACCGTAGTAGCCGCGCAGGAAATCGTCCACCAGCGCCCAGAAATCGCGGTCTGGGTTCCACATCAGCTTTGCCAGCACCCATGCCCTCAGTTCATTGAACTCGCCGCCTCCGCCGGGCGAGTAATTGCCCTGATAGAAGACCCCCTTCACCCCGTTGTCGCGGTAGATAGCGAGGCTACGCTCCAGCTCATCGAAGTTGGGGAAGGGCATCAGGTAGTGGGAGAAGTTGGTAGTATAGTGCCAGATATACAGCTGGTCGGTGATACGCGCCCACGCTCGCAGGTTCTCATACTGCTTCATGTTCTGCTGGCACGTGCCGAACGGATGGGCAAAGCACGCGCTGATAGGAGCCAACCTCACACGCACGTTGCGACGCGGACGAACATATCTCGGGGGGTCTTCCGTGTACCAGTAGGCAAGGGTATCTATCAGCTTATCGGGGTACTCCTTCTCAATCTCTTCCGCCAGCGCGTTGACGAAGCGCAATACGGGGCCCGATTCGGAACCCTCCTCTTCTACAATGCGCTGACACCCCTCACACTCGCAGGGATGAGTCCAGTCGTTCTGGGAGACGGAGAAGATAGTGGCATGAGGCTGCTCGCGTATCCAGCGTTTGACCGTCTCGGTAGCGATGCGCAGTACGTCGGGATTGGTGAGGCACAGCTGCCCACGCTGGGTGTCGCGCACGCCTTTGACGAGGGAATAGTACTCGGGATGCTCCTTCGCGTATTTTTCAGGCGGCACCAGCGCGTAGAAGGTATGTACGAAGGGTCCGTAGGAAACCTTGCCGCCCGTACTCTCATCTAGACGGGGAAAAGTGCCATTGACCCGATTACGCGCCGCCCAGTCTTTGTCCCAGGCGTCCGTAAAGTACGGCTCGCGGTATTCGAAAGCGGGCACTTCGGTGCGTGGGGCGATTTTCACGGTGAGGCTCCGCTTCTTCGGAATGATGCTGACCTTCGACGAGTACCACCGGCAGCCAAGGTCGTCTTCCAGAAAACCGTATACGCCATACATCGTGCCGCGTTTAGGGCTGCCCGCAATGAACAGGTGAGGTGATTGAGGGATGATGGCAAAGCCCTCGTCCCCCAGAGCTTTCCAGTCTACCCGCACGCCGCTTTCACGCAGCAGGCGGTTATCGCCCAGCGCGATCGCTTTGCGCACCCCTGCCAGCGAAGCCAGTTCGTCGGTAAGGATGGGCAACTGGGCGTCGGTGATTTGCTGCAGGAATCGCTGCAGTTCCTCTGCAGCGCGTCGCTGTGAGGGCGAAGCGTCCTGCGGTATCACGATGGCGTAATCGCTCCTTCCGCCACTGGCGAGCTGAAGCGTCACAGGCTGTTGTGCTGCGCCTAAGGTAGCAACAAGGCAAAGCATGACAAGCATCCTCCATTTGCCTCCTCTGTATCTTCGTTCACTTCGTAACGAGACAGCGAGGTTCCTGTGTAAGCACAATCAATAGTTTGCCTCCGCTATAGCCCGCTCCATTAAGTCGTGCACGCCCAACTGCTGGGCAAACTGCGTGAGGTAAGTCCTGTCCAGTGTGTCTGCCAGCACCCGCAGTATACCAACCACATCCCGCCACTGTTTGTCTGAAACCTCTCGTCCTTGTTGGTACCAGAGCAGTTTGGCGACGACGACATCTTCGGGAGTGATAACCAGAGCGGATACCTCTGGCTCAGTGTGGAGCACCTGCCGTCTCGCTCTGGCAAGCACTGCTTTATCCAAAGGATGGTCACGTGCCACGAAGATGTCCACCTTGAACATGGTTTCTCGGTGAATCAGGTTGAAACTTCCTCGTCGCGCCACTTCTTGCGCAACTGCAGCATCATCAATGTAGAACTCCGCGGTGAGCGTGCCCGCAAGTTGGGGCACGTGGGCAGGGTGAAGTTCAGCGATAATATCAACGTCCTGAGTAGCGCGGGCAATGCCGTATAACGCGCTGGCTAGCGAACCTGAAATCGCATAGGGCACCGCAAGTGAGTCCAGGACAGAGGTGACCCGCAGGGTAACTGCTACAGGCTCAGGTATCATCAGGTAGTTCCCCATACACCCTGCTCGCCAGCTCCTCGCCCAGCAGTAAACCCGCCAGTCGTCGGCGCAATTCGGCTTCGCTGACGTTCGGATAGCGCTGTCGCAGACCAGTAAGTAACATCAGCTTCACAGTGGCGTTGAGTTCCGCCACCATCTGCATCTTGCGCCAAGGAGGAGCCTGGCGTAGCATCTGTACCAACTGCTCCTCCACACGTGGGTCGGTATCCCCGAAGAGACGGCTCGCCATTCACTCCAACCCCAATCGCTGAAAGGTTACATCCAGATAGCGCAGGTGGTGCTGCAGGTCGAAGCAACGGTCAATCTCCTCTTCACTCAGCACACGGCGTACCTCCTCATCTTCCTTCAGGCTCTGCTGGAAGTCTTTTCCTTCCCACGCCCTTGCAGCGTTGCGCTGTACCAGTTGGTACGCCTCCTGTCGCGATAGCCCCTTACTCACCAGCGCCAGCATTACGTGTTCGCTGAATACCAGCCCGCCGAACCTCTGCAGATTGCGCATCATGTTTTCGGGGAAGACGGCGAGGTGCTCCATGATGTCGGTCAATTTCCACATCATCCAGTCTACCAGAATACTGGCGTCGGGCAGGATGATGCGTTCCACGCTGGAGTTGGAGAGGTCGCGCTCGTGCCAGGTGGCGATGTTCTCCAAGGCGGGTATCAGGTAGCCGCGTACCACGCGCGCTAAGCCCGACACCGTTTCGCAGTTCCAGGGGTTGCGTTTGTGGGGCATGGCGGATGAACCCGTCTGCCCGGGCGCGAAGTACTCCTGTACCTCTAAAATCTCCGTGCGCTGCAGGTTGCGCAGCTCGGTGGCGAACCGCTCCAACGACGCAGCGAGGATACTCAGCGTACTCAGGTAAGTAGCATGCACGTCGCGCGAGATAATCTGAGTGGAGGCGGGCGCAGGCTTCAAGCCCAACTGGACGCACACGTACTCTTCCACACGCGGATCCACGTTAGCGTGTATGCCCACCGCCCCTGATACCTTTCCTGTACTCACCATCTCGCGGGTGAACTGCAATCGTTGCAGGTTGCGCCTCATTTCGTCGTACCAGCCTGCCAGCTTGAAGCCGAAGGTGATGGGTTCGGCGTGGATGCCGTGTGTGCGCCCAATCATCGGGGTATGCTTATGCTCTTTCGCCAGACGTGCAATGACTTCGGCAAGGCGCTGGCTGCGAGCAATCAGCTGGTCACACGAGTCGCGCAACAGCAACGCAAGGGCAGTGTCCACCACGTCATAAGAGGTGATTCCATAGTGCACGTAACGCCCTTCGGGTCCGACGTTCTCTTCCACGTTCCGCACAAACGCCATCACGTCGTGGCGGGTCTCCTTCTCCAGCTCCGCCATACGTTGCAGGTCAAAGCGGGCGCGTTCGCGGATGGTCTGCGCAGCTTCGCGCGGAATGTAGCCGTATTCCGCCAGCCCATCGCACACCGCCAGCTCCACCTCAAGCCACTTCTGTGTGCGGTGCTCGATATCCCATATCTTCGCCATTTCGGGGCGGGTATAGCGTTCGATCATGTCCTTTGCTCCGTGTATGGCTGCTTCGTAATGCGTGAATCCCTTTCTACTGAACAGGGCGGTGCTCCTGCCCTTGCGAAACCATGTCTATCCGCACGGTGCTGCATATCCTGCAGACTTACAGCTCGTGTGTCATAGCGGGACGCTGCACCTCGTCTTTGACGATGCGCCCGTCTTCCAGCAACACCACGCGGTCTGCCTCCTGCGCCAGTCGCTCGTCATGTGTGACTACCACGAAGGCGGTGCCCGTCTGGCGGTTCATGAAGCGCATCAACTCAAACACCGCAAAGCCGTTTTTGCTGTCGAGATTGCCCGTCGGCTCGTCTGCCAGCACAAGTTCCGGGTTGTTCGCCAGCGCGCGCACGATAGCTACTCGTTGCTGTTGCCCGCCCGACAGCTGAGAGGGGCGATACTGCAAACGGTCGCCCAGCCCCACGCGCACCAGCAGCTCCTTCACCCGCTCGCGGTTCTCGTCCACCATCTGCTTGCCCACAATTTTACAGGGAAGCAGGGCGTTCTCCAACACGGTGAACTCAGGCAGAAGGTAGTGGAACTGGAACACGAAGCCCATGTAGCGACTGCGCAGGGCGGCTCGTTCCTTCTCTGAGAGTTCGGCGGCGTTCCTGCCCGCCAGCCGCACCTGCCCTGCCGTCGGTGTGTCCAGCAAGCCGATGATATTCAGAAGCGTGGTCTTACCCGAACCAGAAGCGCCGAGCACCACCAGGAACTCACCGCGACGCACCTGCAGGTTAATGTCCAGCAGGGCAGGTGTAGGCACTGCCCCCTCGTACACCTTGTCCACATGACGCAGCTCGCACACTACCTCGCCGTTCCTGGTCCGCATCTGCTACACCCCCCGAATCACCTCAATCGCGTTCACCCGCGACGCCCGCCACGCAGGATACCATGACGCCGCCAGGCCTACCAGCACCGCAATCACTACCGCGCGTACGACAAGGTCAGGTGTGAGGTCAAAGGGAAACACCTCAGCAGTGCGCCCCGTTTCGCTCACCTGCACGCGGATGCTGTAAAGCGCAAGACTAAGCGCTACCCCCTGAATCGCGCCAGCGATGGCTCCGAACAGGGCAAGCAGCGTGCCCTCGATGGCGAAGATTTGTAGAAT
>JANWYZ010000001.1 GCA_025054895.1 bacterium
TCTGAGATACTTCGCAGCCGCTCAGAATGACAAAGAGGCTGGAGGGCGAGGCTCCTGCCGAGCCGTTGGGTTTGCGCGGTCGCGACGGAGCGCGACCCTCCAGTATTGTCATGCTGAGCGGGGTGAAGCATCCGGGAGATTCTCCGCCTCGCTTAGCCGCAGCCACATTGGCAGCGAGCAATAACTACTCCGCCTGTACTCCCAACGCCTCGGCGATAAGACGACGCACCTCATTGGGATTAGCGCGCCCTCGGCTGAGCTTCATCACCTGACCTACGAGAAACTGCAGTGTCTGCAGCTTGCCGTTACGCACTTTCTCCGCGGCGTCGGGGTTCTCGGCGATAGCCTGTTGTACCCACGCAAGCAACTGGTCGCTATCACTCACCTGCGTCAAGCCTTTCGCCTGCACTACCTGCAACGGTTCTGCGCCTGTGTGGAATACCTCTTCCAGCACCTGCTTGGCGACGCTTCCGGTAATCGTGCCCCTCTGCACCAGCCCAATCAGTTCGCGCAGGTGCCTGGGTTCTACTCTGCAGTTGCGAATATCCTCGATGCCCGCCGCGTTCATCAGGCGGGCGAGGTCGCCGTTCATCCAGTTTGCCGCCGCTTTTGGCTCCGCGCCAAGCTTCACCACCTCCTCAAAGTAGTCGGCGGTGGCGCGGTTTTCCACCAGCAGGGCGGCGTCGTATTCGGACAGAGCGTAGTGTTCCATGAAACGCTGCCGTTTTGCCAGAGGCAGCTCGGGCAGGGAGGCGCGGACTTCTTCAATCCATTCCTGCGTGAACTGTACAGGCACCAGGTCGGGTTCGGGGAAGTAGCGGTAGTCTTGTTCGTACTCTTTGGTGCGCATGGGGAAGCTTTCGTCGCGCTCGTCGCTCCAGCCGCGCGTTTCCTGGATTACCTTCCCCCCTGTCTCCAGAGTAGCGATATGCCTCTGTATCTCGTACTCGATGCCCCGTTGCACCGCGCGGAAGGAGTTGAGGTTCTACAACTCGGTCTTCACGCCAAAGGTATCGCTGCCCCTCGGGCGCACCGAGAGGTTGGGTTCGCAGCGCAAGCTCCCCTGCTCCATCCGTCCGTCGCACACACCGAGGTATACCAGCACACTGCGCAGAGTTTCCAGGTAGGCGCGCGCCTCTTCCGCGGTGTGCATATCAGGTGGAAACTCGGTCACAATCTCCATCAGGGGCACGCCGCTGCGGTTGTAGTCCACCGCGCTCTCGCCGGTGGGCAGGTGAAAGAGCTTGCCGGTGTCCTCCTCCAGATGCACGCGGCGGATATGCACGCGCACCAGCCTTCCATTTACCAGCACAACCAGCCATCCCCGCTTACCGATGGGGGTGTCGCCGTACTGCGAAATCTGGTAGTTCTTGGGCAGGTCGGGATAGAAGTAGTTCTTGCGGTGAAAGATGGAGGTCATCGAGATTTCGCAGTTGAGCGCGAGCGCGGTGCGCAGCACCATTTCTACAGCGCGTTTGTTCATGACCGGTAGCGAGCCGGGCATTCCCGTACACACCGGACAGCAACGGGTGTTGGGTTCGCCGCCAAAGGCGTTGGCGCAGGAGCAAAACATTTTGCTCTCGGTCAGCAACTCCGCATGTACTTCCATGCCGATACACGCTTCCCACTCCGCCATGAAACCAGACCTCCATCCTCCGTTGACGTTGTTATTTTATCACAAACGATCCTTTTCTCCCACTATCTCATACTCTATGCGCAGGGTAACCGATACAGGTAGTGCTATCTCGAAATGCACGTGAGGAGTTCCTTCCACACTGACCGTTGTGACAGGAACGGGGGTATCATCATCTGTTCGTACCGCTTTTGCAACGGCGCCGGAGGGCAACGGCAAACGTACCCTGACGCGCTCTCCGCTACCAGTCAATGTGAGAGAAATCTTCTTTTCCTCAGGCAGATGGTGGTAGTTATACGCTACGTACCCCTCGGAAGCGGGATAGCAGATACATACTGACGCTGACCCTTCCCCCGCGGCTACCCAGCGAGGCGACAGCACAACCTCACGGAAGGCGGTACGGATGTCTTTCACCCCAGCCAACCCCTCTACCAGTGCGCAGGCGACTGCCGCCGCCGCCCATGCATCCGGTCCGCCGGTGGAAATGGGGTTGGGGACGAAATAGACGGGCGCGTCGCAGGTAGTTGCGCCCATCACTGCCCACGTGGCGGAGCCATGTCCTGCCTCCAGCCGAATGGCGGTAACGGTCTTGTCGGGATGCGGGTTGTTGAAGCCGCTCACGGTTATCCCGATGCGCGTCCACTTGCTGTTGCGCCCTGTCCATGCAATACGGGTGTTTTGCGAGGGCTCTTGCGGGAAAACCCATCCCAATACGTTGGTGGGGGTGTGGATATACTCGGTGTGTTCTGCGCCGCCGTCGTACACCAGCGTCAGCGTTCCGCACACGCCCGTGGCAGGCGGGTTACTGACCGCATGAAGCAGGTACAGGCTGGCAAACGATCGCTGAACGGGGATACGCACATCGGCATGGCCCTTCTGGCGGTTCAGTCCGATGCAGGCGTCGCCCAGGTGGAAGGGTACCTCTTCGAAGACCTGCTCGCCGGAGGGCAGGGCGGAGAGGTCGTTGCCCTCTTCGTCCAGATTCATCCACGGCTGTTTGCCCTGCGCCGGTGGAACAGTGGAGCTCATGTGGGCATGGGCGGAGATGTCCAGAGGCTGGAAGGTGCGCGCTGGTTTCTCGAAGCCGCCGCCCCGGTAGCAGAAGCGGATGCGCCCGTCGGTGCGTTCCGCCAGCCTGAGCACGCGGCGCAGGATGTCCACCCCGTATGGCTCGAAGCCATGTTCGAACGCGCCGTGCGCCAGTTCGCCCGCCACGATGGGCGAAACCCCGCCGTTCATATACTCCCAGAGGGGCGCGTGTCGCTCCCAGCCCTTTGGGAAAGGAGGATATATCATGTACCACTCGCCCGGCGAGCCGTCGGGCAGGTTGTCGCGCAGCTTCTGGTAGGTGCGAAGGATTGCTACCGCCTGCTCACGCGAGATGTTGCGGTTCAGCGAGTAGGCGTTGGACAGGGAGACCTGCTCTTCTTCCTTCACACCGAAATCGCGCACGAAAGAGGGATCTTCGGGCACATGATGCTGGAAATGCGTGCCCTTCCAGGCGATGGCGTTCAGCCGCTGGCGTATCTCTTGCGCTTGCTGGCGGTAGGGCTGTGCCTCTTCGCGTCTGCCCACATGTTCCAGCATTTCCGCCAGTCGCTCGCACGACATGGCGTAGCCCGTGTTGTCTCCAAACATCACGCCGAAGCGCGTCTTATCGGGCGAGATGCACAAGCCGATCCCATCGATCGTATCGTAAGTGCTCAGAAAGTCCCAGGTGTCAATGGTGTACGCGCGTTTCAGCAGTCCAAACTTCTGGGAGTAACGCAATGGGTCAGTGACGCTGTATCGCATGGCGCGGACGGCAGCATCGAGGTGACCTTTCATCCACTCGTCGTCGCCTGTCGCCTGCCAGGCGTAGTAGAGCGCTTCCACGAAGAGGTACTCCACGTCGTTTTCCACCGGCATTCGCACAAAGCAGGTTTTGCCGTCGGGTGAACGCCAGAAGAAGCGCATGGGGGTATACATCGATTCCCAGAAATGCTCGGCGTGCTCGCCCTGCACGACGAAATCCCATATCATGCCGTCTTCACGCTGGCTTTCGCGAAAGAGGTCGATGCCGTCCTTCACCTGCGGCTCAAAGTAGCGTGAGGCTTTGAGCACGTGCGTGTTGTCTCGTAGCCAGCCGAGAAACAGCCGGTACACTCGCCCTTGCCACGCCAGCACCGTTTCCCATCGGGATACCTCCAGTTGACACAGGTGGAACAGGCGCGCGAATTCCCCTGAGCTGTCCCAGACAAATGTGTGCGCCCTCAGGCGGAAGCGAACTTGCTGGACAGCCTTTCCCTCTGCATCCAGTACGCGCACCTCTTGCCAGCCGCAACTCCCCCCAGCGCGGAATCGCCTCTCTGGCTGCGCGGGCAGGTCGATGTAAAGGCGACCGGTGCCGTCGAACACCTGCACGCGCTCTCCCTGCACGTCGGTCAACACCACCTCTTGCAAGGGAGCGACAGGGGTGTGAACCAGCGCGAACACTTTCATCGAAATAACGACAGGCGTTAAGGTGGGCATCGGTTTCTCCCTACGACGATTGAGATGTGCTCTATCACCGAATTGATTATCTGACGCGGTATTTCCTCTTCTGTCGCGAAGACCGTCGCCGCGTGTTGTCCATCTCGCCTTATCGACCGATAGAAATCTCCTTCCGACTGTAGCCGTCCGGGAGGGGTTGGCGGCTTTCACCAGAAACCAGTGTGCCTTTGACCCCAGCAGGTAATAACATCTCCACCTGCATCCTGTCCCCTTCGCGATAGCAGCGCACCGAGATTTCGCCGCGCGGATGTACCAGCGTGCCCTGCGCTTCGTTCAGACCGCCCAGCTGGGGCTGGATAACCACCTCGCGGAAGCCGGGCGCGGCAGGACGGATGCCCAGAAGAGTGGCGAAGAAGTGAAACACCGGGTGCGCGCCCCATGCGTGACAGTCCGAGCGAGTCGGCTCAGGCGATTCGATGGTGGTTTTCAAACCTTTCCGGGTAAGCGCATACCAGTCGTCCAGACGTTTCAGGATGAGATCGGTGCGTTCCAACAAGCGCAGGGTCTCGAACAGGTAGTGGGAGAAGTAGATGGTGGTCTGCGCGAGGTCGTTGGGCTGAGTGAGCACGCGGGCGATGCGCCCCTGCCGTTCGGCGTCCACACAGCCGCTGAGGATAGCCAGACACTGTGTGTGCTCGGAGAAGTGTTCCTGCGTCAGGTCGTCCGCGAACAGCCCGCGCCGCTCGTCCCAGAATCGCTCTGTAGCCGCCTGCGCGAGCTCATCGCGCAGGCGCTCGGCACGCTGCGCCAGTTCTGGTTCGCCAGCGGTGCGCTCCAGCTCCGCCCACAGGTTCAGGGTGTAGACCAGATGCCAGTTATGCAACCCAGAAATGCCCTCGGTGGCAGGCGGGATACCGTTACGCCAGCTGCGCACCCAGTCGGCGTAGTTCCAGCCGTCGATGACGCGGAACAACCCCTCGCTGGTGCGGTGCGCCAGATGCGCCTCCATCACGCTGCGCACGCCGGGCATCCGCTCACGCACAAAGCGCAGGTCGTCGCGCCACATCGCGTAGTCATGCACCATCGCCACCCACCATAGCGAGAAAGGCGGGATAATCTGCTCCCAGCGCGAGGGGTAGCGCGACTGTGTGACGCCGATGTTGATTCGCGACGAATCGAACATCAGCAACGCCTTGCGCGGCAGGCGGTCGTCGCGGGTGATGACGTAGGTCACCAGCACCTGCAGGCGTGTATCGCCCACGTACATCAGTTGCTCGAAGAAGGGGCAGTCCATGTACGTCTCGTGTGCGCACATCTGCAACGCCCGCACAGCGATGCGGGCAACAGGCTCGATGCGCGGGTCTTCGGCGGTGAAGGTGCTTTCCTGCTCCAGCGGATAGCGTGTTTCCAGGAAGGTCAGGCTATCGATGGTAAGCGGCTCGTCGCCAGTGCGGACGACGATTTCCACATATCGCCCTGCCCGCCACCAGTGGGCGTCGAACCGCCTCCTGTTGCCTCCGTCGGTCACGAAGGCGTCGCCGAAACCGTCCTGGAGATGCCACACCATGCAGAAGGTTTTGCCTTCTACCTCGTCGCGGTTGCCCTTCACGCTGTGGCGAGGGTCCTCGTACAGCGCCTCCTGCCAGTGAATCCGCACCGACGCGCCTTTGCCGCCGCTCAGCACCACCTCAGGATAGGCGCACACGTAGTTGCCCATATCCACAATAACCCGACGGGCAGTATGGGCTGGAACGGTCAGGGGGGACGCGCCGTCCAGCAACGCCTGCCAGCCTTCAGCCTCTTCATCAAGATGCTCGGCAAGGCGAACGGGGATGTTCGCGGTGCTTTCCGCTTCTAGGTTCGCCACGAAGCGCACTTTCGCCCCTTGCCACGGGCGTTCTATCATGGGGAGAAGGATGGCGGGTTGCAGCACATGTTCCGGCAGGCGGTCGCCGCGATGCATGGAGTTAGCGTGCGTCAGCCCTTGAGCAGGTTGCCAGCCTTCGCCTTCGCCGTTCTCGAAACCCCAGGGGACACGGTTGCCGTCCACCTTCAACATCGCGCCCGTGAACCATCCGCCCAGCGAGGAGAAGAGCTGGAAACCGTCCAGCCTTTTGACCTCCCACGGCGCTACGCCCGTAGCAAGCAGACTATCCCACTCCGGCTCCTGTGGGCAGAGCACGAAGCCCTGCGGCGGTTGGGTCATCTGCGCAATCGGCGCGAGCTCGCCCAGCACCCACACCCGCGCCGTGAGCACGTGTTCGCCTGCAGCAAGGGACAGGTCGTAGGTTTCGAAGAACCAGTGATGGCGGTCGCCACGCTCCGGTCCCCTGCCAATGCGCTTTCCGTCCAGATAGAGTTCGTAGCGTTCATCGGCGGAGACGTGTACACGCACGGTAACATCCTGCGGTACTGCGAAGCGGTTACGGAAAGCCAGCACATAAGGAGGTGGAGGCGGTTCATTGATACCAATCCAGCGAGCGCGCCAAACGCCTCGCTCATCCCAGGGGCGGTCTTCTGTTTGTTCAGCAAAAGGGTAGTCTTCTATCACGACGCGCATGATGTGCCTCCTGTTTGGACAGTGGAAACCTGTGCTCCTCCCTTGCGGCGGGCAGGTGATGCTACATTCGGCTCACCAGAAGGTTCATCCTCCTGCACAGGGCTGTACCTCGGAGCGATTAGCCTGCATACAGTCACGGGTGAAAACAGGCTGCCTGTTTACGTGCGGGGGCGTATTACTGTGTGGGAGGCTATCATGTTTATCTCACCAGCATCACAGGCGCACCCCTGCAATCTCTGTATTACGGGTTTCGTAAGATTTTTTGAAAAAGAATGCGAAAGGTTGATTTCGTCGCCAAAGTTTGTTACAATATGGATTGATTAGCAGGAACGCCGTGGCGTTCTCTTTTTTGGTTGTACTCCGGTTCGCGAGGTAAAGGAGCAAACTGCAAGACGAAACATGGGAACAGTCCTGCAGCGCGTTCCCAGAAGCTGGTCATGCTGCATCGTGATTGACTTCGAGGGGGGACACCAGCAATGTGGCAGCGACCGGAAAATGACCAATTTGCGGACGAGCTCTTCCTCGCGGGAGAGCGTGTTGCTCCAGGCGTGTACAGACAGGTAGGAAGTGACAAAGTAATCCGGTTAGAGACGGAAGACATTCTGCCTGCGAGCTGTGACGGACATGTCGCTTGCTATGTGCGCATCCAGAACTTGTGGTCGCAGATTCAGGCGGTGCAAACGTAGGGCAAGAAGCAGTTAGTAGAGCCGGCGGCAAATACCGCCGGCTCTTTTGCTACTCTACAGCGACGCGCCACACCCCGAGGTTACGGTATCGCTCGTAGCGGCTTTCGCGCAGTTTGCTCACCGACAGCTTCTGCAAAGGAGCCAGGTGTCTCAATAATGCCTCTTTCACCCGCTGCGCCGCCGCCAACGGATCGCGGTGCGCCCCGCCTAGAGGCTCCTCAACCACCTCATCCACCACGCCAAGTCGCTGAGCATCATGAGCGGTCAGCCTTAAAGCCTCCGCCGCTTCGGGGGCGCGCTTGGCATCGCGCCACAAAATGGCTGCGCACCCTTCAGGCGGGATCACCGAGTAGATGGCATACTCCTGCATCAGCACCCGGTCTGCCACAGCGATACCCAATGCGCCGCCACTACCCCCTTCTCCAATAACTACAGAGACGATGGGCACTCTGAGGAGCATCATCTCGCGCAGGTTGCGGGCAATGGCTTCGCTAATGCCCCGGCTTTCCGACTCCACGCCCGGGTCCGCGGCGGGGGTGTCTATGAAGGTAACCACTGGTCTCCCAAACTTTTCCGCCAAATACATCAGCCTTAATGCCTTGCGATAGCCTTCCGGCTTTGCCATACCGAAATTACGCCGCTGGCGTTCTTTCAGGTCGCGCCCTTTCTGCTGCCCGATAACCATCACCGGCTTGTCGTTCAACCACGCCATCCCCCCAACGATGGCTCCGTCATCACCGAACTGCCGGTCGCCATGCAGCTCGATGAAATCATCGAAGATGGCGCGGATGTAGTCCAGCGTATACGGACGCTGAGGATGACGCGCCAGCAGGGTGCGATCCCACGGCGTCAGGTTGCGGAAAATCTCGCGCAACAACCGTTCGCGGTCCTGCTCCAGCGCGGCGATCTGCTCGCTTTTGTCGATACCCTGCTCCGCCGTAAGACGCTTCAACGCCTCGATATTGGCGTCCAGCTCGGCAATCGGCTTCTCGAAGTCCAAAACAGTTCGCACCTCGTCTATCCCCCCGTGAAAAAACGGAGTATCCGATGCAGCGTGTGTTTCAGTTCCTTGCGCGGCACCACGATATCCACCATACCATGTTCCAGCTGGAACTCGGCGGTCTGGAAGTTAGGCGGCGGCTTGACCACCTGAGCCTGCTGTGCCACACGTTGTCCCGCGAAGCCGACGAGCGCGCCCGGCTCGGCAATCACCACGTCGCCTACGGAGGCATAGCTGGCGAGCACCCCCGCCATCGTTGGGTCGGTGAGCACGCTGATATAGGGCACACCTGCCTCATGCAGCCTGGCAGCGGCGGCGCAGGTTTTCGCCATCTGCATCAGCGATAGCAAGCCTTCCTGCATCCGTGCGCCACCGGAGGTAGAGCAAATAACCACCGGCAAACGCTGCTCTAACGCATACTCCATCGCCCGAGCCACCTTCTCGCCCACTGCGCTGCCCATGCTGCCGCCCATGAAGGCGAAATCCGCCACCGCCAGCACAATCGGAATGCCTGAAAGGTTACAGACCCCGCTCACTATCGCTTCCGGCAAACCTGAGTTTGCTCTGCCCCTACTCAACTTGTCTGCGTATTCAGGAAAGCCCAGCGGGTCAGCGGAGACTACCTCGGCGTCTCGCTCCACGAATGTGTCGGCGTCTGCCAGCAGATCGATGCGCTCGCGCGCGGAGAGCCGATGGTGATGCCCACAGCGCGGGCATACTTTCAGATTCCTCTCGAAGTCGCGGGCGAACAGAATCTGTTGACAACCATTACACTTCACCCAGGCGTCATTCATCTCGTCCATTGCCACCCTTTCCGCAGGGCTTCGCCTCGCGAACCATCCCCTTTGCATCCGCTTATCCCTCCTGTGCAGGCAGGATTAGTCTCACTTCAAGCCGAAATCTGCCCCATCAACATCTCTGCGCAGGGGTGATGCGCCTTTGACCATACACGACCTCCGTAAAGAGATTGACCAGATAGACGAACAAATCCTGCAGCTGCTGAACCGTCGGGCGGAGCTGGCGCAGCAGATTGGCAAAGTGAAGGCGCGTTCACGCACGCAGTTCTTCACGCCGGAACGAGAGCAGCAGATATACCGCCGCCTGACCCAGTTGAATAAGGGACCGCTCTCCAACCAACAGCTGCGGGCGGTCTTTCGCGAGATTATCTCCGCTGCGCGTGCGCTGGAGAAACCTCTGGTTATCGCTTACTGGGGACCGCCCGGCACGTTCAGTCACCAGGCAGGAGTGCTCAAGTTCGGTACCAGTAGTGAGTTTGTACCGGTGGACTCGATTCAGGAGGTGTTCCACGAGGTAGAACGCTCCAGCGCAGATTACGGCATTGTTCCCGTAGAAAACTCCACCGCCGGCGTCATTCCTGAAACGTTAGACCAGTTTATGCATACAAACCTGAAAATCTGTTCGGAGCTGTATGTACCGATTGCCTACTATCTGGTATCGCTGACCACACTCGAGAACGTCAAGCGCGTGTACACGGGCGCGCAGCCTCGTGAGCAGTGCAAGGGGTGGCTGCGTCAGCACCTGCCTGGCACCGAGATTGTAGAGGTTTCTACCACTGCCCGCGCTGCGGAGATGGCGAAAGAAGATACGGTGTCCGCTGCCGTAACCAATGCGTTGGCGGCGCAGATGTACGACGTGCCCATCATCTGCGAACATATCGAGGATAACCCGCATAACCGCACGCGCTTCCTTGTTATCGGTTATAACGAGCCAGAGCCGACCGGCAAGGATAAAACCTCGCTCATGTTCTCGGTACAACACCGCCCGGGTGCCCTCTTCCGTGCGATGGCGGCTTTTGAAATGTACAACGTGAACATGACCATGATTGAAAGCCGTCCGACCAAGCTGGTACCGGGAGAGTACATCTTCTATGTGGACGTTCAGGGGCATATCAAGGATGCTCCTGTTGCCAAGGCGCTGGCAGCTTTGCGCGAGCGGAGCCTGTTCGTGACCGTGCTGGGTTCATATCCCGAAGCGGAGTAGCGAGTCAAACTTCAGCCTGTCGGAGGGGCGCGTTTTACCGAGGCAAGGCACGCGGCCCGGAGTTTGCCTAACGTACGGTTTTTTCGCGCTACGGGAGGCAAAAAGCAGGATTCTGGCACGATTCTTGCAGTATCTACTGGATGGAAGTGATGCGGCACTGCCGCGGGGTTTGCCCGTGTTCGCCGCCCGCGCCCATCGAGGTTGGGGAAGCGTAGCACCGGGCGAGGTACGAAACAGGAGGAAGTTGCAATGCAAACCGGTACCGTGAAATGGTTTAATGACGCCAAGGGCTACGGCTTCATTAAGCCAGACGACAGCGACAAGGACGTGTTCGTGCACTACACGGCGATCCAGATGCGCGGGCACAAGACCCTCACCGAGGGACAGCGCGTGCAGTTTGAAATCGTGGAGGGCGCGAAAGGTCCACAAGCCGCAAATGTGATTGCACTATAAGGCGGCTCTTATCTCTGAAAAACAGGCGCCGGCTCGTCACAACCGGCGCTTTATCGCCGCTAATAGGTAGCGACCTTGCACAGAATCTGAAAACTGTCCACAAGCTGATACTCTGCCCTAACCGCTGATTGAGAATGCGGCAGAGCGCATCCCTTAGAATCGGCTGGACGGTCACGCCCTGTCGTGACCGAAACTCCGGCGACTCGGCAGCAGCCTCGCCCTCCAGCCCCCTGCCATTCTGGGCGCAGCATAAGACGTGAGGTGCGCTTATTCTACCCTCATTTCTGTGCCGCCAAAACGCAGTATATCGCCTATCTGTACTGCTTGCTGTTGCACAGGCTGTCCGTTCACAAAGCTGCCGTTGCGCGAACCTTCGTCAATCAGTACCCACTGGTTGCCTTGCCTCTCCAGACGCGCGTGCCGTCGGCTGACGGTGGGGTCAAAATCTATCTGCACATCACGCCCCGGCTCCCTGCCGATGGTAATCACGTCGCCCTGCAGGGCGAAGGTCGCACCAGCCCTCGCGCCAGCCAGAATAAC
Organism: bacterium; assembly: GCA_025054895.1. GTDB lineage: Bacteria > Armatimonadota > HRBIN16 > HRBIN16 > HRBIN16 > HRBIN16. The sequence goes on from JANWYZ010000001.1 coordinate 11,346, forward strand.
CAGTTTGGTAGCGACCGCTCCCGCAGCAGGTCGCACCGCAGCTCCGGACGATGTCTGCAGCGCAACAGGCAATGCCGCTGATGGAATCGCTACCTGTGCAGCCGCGCCGGGTACGACACTGCACGCGCACTGTCCGGTAACCGGGTGCTTGCGCTCACCGCAGTACGGGCACAGGTAATCGGGAAGGGCAGGCCGTGATACAGGCTTTTCTAAACGCTCCATCGCTTCACGTACCAGCGAGCGAGTGGCTTTCTCGAAAAACTGCAGACGCATGGAAGCTATCTGAATCGTGTCGCCGTCTTTGAGCCATGCCTGCTGGACCGGTTGCCCGTTGAGCAAAGTGCCAGCGGGCGTTGCGAGGTCCTCCAGCAGATGTCGATTCTGTTGCCTGAGGATGCGGGCGTGTTGTGGGGCGATTTGCGGGTCGCCAAAGAGAGGAATGTCAGCGTATTCATCTCGTCCGATGATGCATACAGGTTTGTCCACAGGATATTCCTTGCCCTCGTTGCGCCCTACAACCACGCGCACCCACGCCGCCTTCAGCGCCTCCTGCACCAGCGCGATGAAGAACCCAATACTGGCGCCCAGCACGGGAAAACCTACCGCCCGCCCTGGTGCGCCAATCTCTACCCGTCCGCCACCGGACATCGCAAGGTACAGCGGGGTGAATATGAGGGTAAAAATCTCAAAGGCAACGCCGCCCAGCGCGCCACCGAACGCGCCTCCCACCGTGCTATGCCACCAGCGTTTGACAGACCCCGTGACCGCCCCTACAGCCACGCCAATGCCAGTGCCGAAAAACATCCAGCCCAATGTGCGGGGCACAATGTCAGTGACAAATCCCAGAGGGGTTGGGGTTGCCCCTGCGCCTATCGGATTGCCCAGCAGCTCGCTTAGCGTGCCGTACACCAGATTACCCAGAAAGAGCGCTATCATCGCGCCAGGCAAACCGATCAGCGCGGCAACAAACCCCTTTCGCAACGCCTGAGCAGGCAACCCTCGCGTGAGGCTATCTACCATGCCCAGCGAAAAACCATAGCACGCTCCCAGAATGACAGACAGCCAGACGGTTTGCTGGATAGCAGCTGCCGGGTCAAAAAGCGCTCTCTGGTGATCAAGCAGAGGCTCCTGTATCAGGAAAGCCACTAGCCCGCCTGCACCACCCAGCACCAGACCCAGCAGCAGCCTGCCTATCATAGTTCACACTTCCCATCGGAAGAAAGTTGCGCCTATCTGTATCTCGTCGCCTGGGCGCAGGGGTTGTTCGGTAATGCGCACGCCGTTCACCCACGTTCCGTTAGAAGAACCTTCATCGCGGATAATCCAGCTATCGCCTTGTTTCAGCAGGCGGGCATGATGGCGGCTGACGGTGTTATCACGCTCCAGCAGGATGGTGTTGCCTACCTCGCGCCCAATGCTTGCCTCCGCGCCCGTAATCTCGAAAATGGTTCCACCGTATGCCCCACGCGCCCCTACCAGACGCGGCGTGGTTGCGACAGCAGTAACCGCAGGCGTGGTAGAAACAGAGGACGAGGCCGCGGGCGTGACCGAACAGGCGCACGCTCCGGTAACGGGGTCTACCGGTTGCCCGCAGAAGGGGCAGTGTCCCTCGGGAACCTGCACCGCTGGCTTCTGGACGGGTTGTGCAGGCGGCGGAGTAGACGGCGTTTGGGCAATATCGATGCCCAACTGCTTCAGCGCGTCGGGGATGGTGAGTTGCTTGCGCTTCCAGATGCGATACCCCCCGTAAATCACCCCCGCCAGCACCAGCAAGCCAAACAAAGTGTTCCATACGGGAAAAGCGCGAGGTGGTGGCGCGGAAGGCGACGCCGTCGGTTGGGTTTGGGAAGCAGGCTGAGGCGCAGTGGGCGCAGCGTCCAGCACGGGCGCACCGCTGGAGATGACCATCGTCAGGGTCACGACGGGGTCGGCTCGTTCCGCTTGAATCTCCGCCTCTTGCGATGCGGTGAGATTATTGCCATAGTTCACCAGCACGCTCACCTTGCCCAGCTTCACCCGCTCCAGCGATACCGTTCCCCCCTGCGAGGGCTCCAGCAGGGCGGTATGGATGGTGTTATTCGCGTCGGTGAGCATCACAAACGCCGCCGCAATAGGTTTGTCATCGGGCGTTTGCAACCGAACCTGCACACGCATCGCGTACTGAAACTGGTCTGGCGTGACGGATACGGTAGCGTCGTTGGGCTTCAGGGCGATTAAGGCGAGGTTGCCATACCGGACATCGTATACCCCCACTCGTGCGCCTTCTAAGGTTTTATCGGCGGCGTCAGCAAAGCGTTTTTTCAAGGAGGCGATGTCCAGCTCTACCTTACCGCCCACGCTCTCGTTGGGCGGCAGAAAAACCGTTTGCGCGTTCGCCGACTCCAGCCACACCAGATACTTGCCCTCGCTGGGCACGTTGACGGTGACCTTATCGGGAAGCGCCCAGACCACTGTTGCGACAATCGTCAGACATATCACCCATGCCATGCGCGACATATTTCCTGTCCTCCCGGACTTATGGACGCGCCGGAGCGCATCCCTCCAGTGGCACATGCATCCTGCACGTGGAATCACGGGCGCAACGCCCACGCCATATTGAGAGTTAGGACACGACAAAGCGCGTCACTCCAGCGCCTCGCAGCGGTTTATCGCCTGTGGCAGGTATCGGATAATGTCTCCCGCAATCAGTCCTGCCATGCCCACGCGCTCCGCCGCAAGGTCTCCCGCCAGTCCGTGTATATAGACTCCCGCCACTGCGGCGTCCTCTCCACTCATTCCTTCTTGCGCCAGCAAACCTGCTATTACCCCGGTCAACACGTCGCCGCTGCCGCCCGTTGCCATACCCGCGTTGCCGGTTGGGTTAATCCAGATTCCGCCATCGGGCGTAGCGACCACCGTACGTGCGCCTTTCAACACCACCACCGCCCCGAGTCGCTGCGCCGCCTGCTGCGCTATCCCCAGTCGGTTCGCCTGCACCGCCTCTGTGCTGATACCCATTAGCCGAGCCATCTCGCCCGGGTGCGGAGTAAGCACTAGCTGTGGATGCTTATCGGGCAGGATGTCGGGCTGCAGCGCAATGCAGTTGAGGGCGTCCGCGTCAATGACGCAGGGCACTCGCGCCACACTCAACAGCCTTTTCAACGCCTCGCGAGCGGGCGGATGCGTGCTCCAGCCCGGCCCGATAGCAAGCACATCTGCTCTCTCCAGCAAGGGCGTCATTGCTTCAACCGAATCTTCGCTCAGACAGCCTTCTGGCGCGTCGGGCATCGGATGCACCATCACCTCGCGCAGGGCGCTCGCTGCCGCTGGGTAGATGCTTTGCGGAACTGCGACCGAACATAACCCCGCCCCAACACGCAACGATGCCTCCGCCGCCATCATGGGCGCGCCTGCCAATCCTGCAGACCCCCCCACTACCAGCACATACCCGAATTGCCCTTTGTGCGCATCAGGCAGCCGTCGTGGCAATCGGCTACGTACATGCTCCCGTGTTATTAGACGGCGGAAGATGCCCGCCTGTGCCACCACTTCTTCGGGAATGCCGATGTCGGCGACCACCACCTCGCCTGCATACTCTACCCCAGGGTAGACCGCCAGTCCCACCTTCATCGCGCCGAAGGTAACTGTAAGATTGGCGCGTATGGCGCAGCCGCATACCGCTCCCGTGTCGGCGTCGATGCCTGAAGGCACATCTACTGCCACTACCGGCGCGTCGCCGTGCGCCTCGAAAAAGCGGATGACATCGCCAATTAACCCGCGTACTCCGCCCTGAATACCGACACCCAGCAAGGCGTCTACCACCAGATGCCATCCCCGTTCCCAAACAGCAGTCAGTTCATCAGCCGAACGCAGCACGTGCAGGGGCAAGCGTAGCTTTTGTACGATGCGCAGGTTGGCGAGGGCGTCGCCAGTCATCCTGTCTGGTTCGGCGGCAAGCACCACCTGCACCTCAGCACCGCGTTGCGCCGCGTGCCTCGCCACCACCAGCCCATCGCCGCCGTTGTTGCCGCCCCCGCACAGCACCAGCACCCGCTTGCCCTTCCAGCCGCCAAACCGCCTCTCCGCATGGTTCACCACCTGCAAACCCGCGTTCTCCATCAGCAGCAAGCCGGGGATGCCGAACTCCTCGATGGTTCGGCGGTCCATCTGGCGCATCTCTTCGGCGGTCACCAGCACTGGTAACATCTGCTACCCCTCCTGACGTGCTGAGAGAATGGCCCGCACCCTTTCTAAATCCTCCTCCGTATCCACGCCGATGGAGGTTTGCTCCACGCGCACCATGCGGATACGGTAACCGTTCTCCAGCACACGCAGCTGCTCCAGCATCTCCATCTGCTCCAGCGGCGTCGGCTCCATCGCCGCGTACTGTAACAGGAAGTCACGCCGGTAGGCGTAGATGCCCAGATGTTTATACGTTACGGCAGGCGCGGAAGGCTCGCGAGGGTAGGGAATGCGTGAGCGGGAGAAGTACAGCGCGTTGCCCATGCGGTCTACCACCACTTTCACCACCGTTGGCTTGTCCTTCTCCTCATCGGTGGCAAGACACATCAGACTGCTCATCGGTAGGCTGGGGTCTTCGATGAGCGGGCGCGCCACTGCGTCGATGTTCTCCGGAGGCATCAAAGGCTCGTCGCCCTGGATGTTGACGATGACATCGGCAGAAAGGTCTTGCGCCGCTTCCGCCAGCCTCTCCGTGCCGGAACGGTGGGCAGGCGAGGTCATCACCGCGATACCACCGAACCCCTGCACCACGTCAGCGATTTCTTTATCAGGCGTGGCGACTATCACCTCACGCAGCGTTTTCGCCTGCTTGGCGTTATGCCACACCCACCAGATCATCGGTTTGCCCGCAATGTCCAGCAGTGGCTTGTTCGGCAGACGAACCGCCGCCAGCCGCGCGGGAATCATGCCTACCACTTCCATGCGCTTCATCTCCTCCCTGTAATACGTCGGTACGCCTCGCGGTATTTCTCGGAGGTTCTCGCTACGACCTCCTCCGGCAAAGTGGGCGCGGGTGGAGTCTTGTCCCACCCTGTGCTTTCCAGCCAGTCACGCACGTACTGTTTGTCGAAGCTCGGTTGCGAGCGTCCGGGCGTATAATCGTCCACTGCCCAGAAACGCGAAGAGTCGGGAGTTAAGACCTCGTCAATCAACAGAATCCGTCCGTCTTTCTCGCCGAACTCGAACTTTGTGTCGGCGATGATAACGCCCTTTTGCGCAGCCTCCTCGCGAGCGAAAGAGTATATTTGCACACTCAGGCGAGCCAGATCTCGCGCTACCTCGCCAATGAGCTGTACCGCCTGTTCCAGGCTAATGTTCTGGTCGTGACCTGTTTCCGCTTTAGTTGCCGGGGTGAAGACGGGTTCGTCAAGGCGGTCGCTCTCGCGCAGTCCGGCTGGCAAGGCGATGCCGTGTAGAATGACGGCTTTTTCCCTGCCGCCAGCCTGCACGTACTCCTTCCACAGGGAGCCAGCCAGATACCCACGCACCACGCACTCGATGGGATAGGGCTTTGCCTTCACGACCAGCATCGAGCGTCCGTCCAGCATCTCACGCACGCCAGCGTCTACTTGCCCACCTGCCGCAATTACCGCTTCCGCAATCGCGTCGATGTGCGAGCTGATCAGGTGGTTGGGCACGATGTGTGCCGTGCGCTCGAACCAGTATAGCGAGAGCTGTGTTAATACACGTCCCTTGTCCGGAATGCCGTTGGGCAGCACGACGTCAAAGGCAGAGATACGGTCGGTAGCCACAATGAGCAGCGCGTCGCCAAGGTCGTAGATGTCGCGTACCTTACCCCGCTTCGGCTCTGGTAAGCCCGGAATGTGAGTGTATACTACTGTTTGCATATTCATCAAGCCTCTTACGCAAAGGATGAATGGTCTGCTTCTGCGAATCCTGTTTTAGAGGAGGTAGGTGGTGCAGGCATGCAATATTCCTGAGTACCCAGTGAATTCGTTCGTTGTCCAGACGGAGATTCCTGCTCCTGAAGACAGCGCAGGCAGTAATGTGGACGGAGGGAAACCGATGCGTGTGCTTATTGTCACCGGCGGACATGACTTCGAACGCGAACCGTTTTTCGAGATGTTCAGAAGCTTCGAAGGTGTTGCCTTCGAAGAAGCGCAACACCCCAACGCTCACGCTCGCCTGAAGCCTGAAGCCGCCGGAGGATACGACGTAGTGGTGCTGTACGACATGTGGCAGTCTATCAGCGAGGAGAGCAAAGCGGCGTTCGCGAAGCTGTTCCGAAACGGCAAAGGACTGGTTGCCCTGCACCACAGTCTGGCGAGCTATCAGCTCTGGGACGAATACCGGAATATCATTGGTGGCAGGTGGCATACCGAAAAATGGAAGCAAAACGGTGTGGAACGCCCTGCCTCCACCTTTCAACATGATGTACAATTTAAGGTACATGTCGTCGATAGAATGCACCCTGTCACCAGAGGAATACAGGATTTCAACATCCGTGATGAAACTTATGGCAACTTCGAGATGCTACCGAAGGTCAAACCGCTACTAACTACCGACGAGCCGACCAGCAACCGCGTCATTGCGTGGGCGCATACCTACGGCAGGTCGCGCGTGGTATACATCCAGCCTGGACACGACCATTTCGCTTATGAAAACCCGAGTTACCGTCGGTTGGTGGCGCAAGCAATCCGCTGGGTGGGGGGCAGATGATAGCAATAATCAAGGGAGGTAACGAGATGATGGAATTGATGAAGGCTTTTCGCAACCCGGGCATGGAATATCGAGGCGCACCCTTCTGGTCGTGGAACGACCGCCTCGAGGATGTTGAGCTGGTGCGTCAGATAGATAGTATGATGATGGCTGGCATGGGCGGTTTCTTCATGCACTCCCGCACCGGTTTGCTGACCGAGTACATGTCTCCAGAGTGGATGCAGCATATCCGTACCTGCGTGAACGCCGCCAAAGAGCGCGGGATGCTGGCATGGTTGTATGACGAAGACCGCTGGCCATCCGGCTTTGCAGGCGGCGACGTGCCGGCTATGCACCCCTCATTCCGCGCCAAACACATTACCTGGCACCGTGAAGGTGCTACCGGTACAGACGAAGGCGGGGTGTTGGCTGTCTATTCCTGCGCTGAGCGGGACGGGCAGCTGTGCGATTTCCGGCTGCTTCGCGAAGGAGAAACAGCCCCGCCTGGACGAGTTACCATCCGTTTCGTCTGGCGTTATGACCCGCCCAGCCCCTGGTACAATGGGGGCAGTTATCTGGATACCCTTAACCCCGAGGCGGTTGCCGCCTTCCTGCGTCATACCTACGACGCCTACGCACGCGAGGTAGGCGAGCAGTTCGGCAAGTCGGTGCCCGGCGTGTTTACGGATGAACCGCACTACGGTAAGCCCTTCCAGCCCGATAAGCTGCCCTTTACCGAGCGGTTGCCTGAGCAGTTCCAGAGGGCGTACGGTTATCCACTGGCAGAAGCGTTGCCCGCGCTGTTCTTCGACGCGCCCGATGCGACAGCGCACCGTTATCGCTTCCACCGCCTGTTGACGCAGATGTTCGTGCACAGCTTCGGCAAGCAGCTGTACGATTGGTGCGAGCAGCATGGCGTCCACCTTACCGGACACTATCTGCTGGAAGATACCTTCCAGGAACAGATTACCGCCATCGGCGCAGCGATGCCACTGTACGAGTATATGCAGTCGCCTGGCATCGACCATTTGTGCAGACGGCTACCGGACGCCTTGCTGGCGCGACAGGTCTCCAGTGTAGCGAGGCAGATGGGCAGGCGGCGCGTGCTGTGCGAAACATACGGTTGCTCAGGCTGGAACATCTCCTTCGCCGAGCAGAAGTGGATTGCTGACAACCTGTTCGTACAGGGCGTTACCTACATGAACCAGCACCTCGCCCTGTACTCGATGTGGGGCGGGCGCAAACGCGACTTTCCACCCTCTATCTTCTACCAGCAGCCCTGGTGGCAGCACTATCGCTATCTGTCCGATTATATGGCGCGGGTGACGCTGATGCTGCAGTCGGGCACACCATGCAGTGAATTGCTGCTACTGCATACCATTGGTTCCGGGTGGGCAACCTTTCGACCGGACGACCAGCAGCAATGTGCCCGCTACGGCGAGGCATGTATGCGCGTCAGCAACTGGCTGAACGAGATTCAGCATGACCACGACTTCGGCGACGAACTCATTATGCAGCGGCATGCTCGCGTAGAAGGCGAATACCTGACAGTCGGTCAGGCACGCTATCGCCTGATGGTGATACCCACCGCGCTTACGCTGGCACGCAGCACTGTGCAGTTGTTGCGTGAATGGCTGGACGCTGGCGGGCGAATTATTGTCGTCGGCGAGAGTGCTTCACAGATAGAGGGCGTCTCTGCTGAAGAGGAACTCGCCGCGTTGTGGAGCCACCCGAACGTCACTCGCATTGCCGAAGATTTCATCGCCCTGCAACAAGCAGTGGACGCCCTGCTGCCACCGGTGGTGCGCGTAACCACACCTGACGGCAACATCTGCCGTTCTGTTTATGCGCGTCTGGTGCGCAGTGACGATGGCGCACTGGTGGTGTTTCTGGTGAACCGTGCGCTGGAAGAGAACGAAGCAGATTTGACTGTGCACGTGCGCGGTGACGGGCACCTCAGCTTGTGGAAAGCGGAGAGTGGAGAGATTGTCAACCTGCCTGTGGAGAAGGTAGATGGAGGCGTGCGGTGCACTCTGCCGTTTGGTCCAGCGCAATCGTATCTGCTGGTGCTGGACGGCAGTGCAGGAACCACTTACGAGCGCCGGAATCATCCTGCTATTCAGATAGACCTGGGCGGCAAATATCGCGTGGAGCGCACTCAACCCAACGTACTGCTGCTGGACTATGCCACGCTGACTATCCCCGGTCAACCGCCTACCGCACGCCTGCCGATGTGGAAATTGCATCTGTATCTCGCAGAGCATCTGGGCATTGACGCCGACCTGTACAACAGCGGTGTGTCTTTATGGAAACGGGAAAGAGAACGCCAGTCGCCGCCTAAATCGTGCGATGTGGTGTTGACCTATACCTTCCTGAGCCATATCGAGCCGGCGTCGCCGGTGATGCTGGTAGTGGAAAAGCCGGAGTTCAGCCGGTTTGTGATAAATGGCGTAGAGGTGGACAACAGCGACTGTGGATGGTGGCTGGATATCAGCTTTCGCAAGCTGGACATATCGGGAACCCTGCGCAAGGGGATGAACGTGATTGAACAACACCTTCACTTCGTGGAGGGGTTGGTACTGGAACCACTTATGATAACAGGAGACTTCGGGGTGCTGCCGATGAGCAAGTATGAATTCGTGCTGGACAAGGAGCCCGATGCCATCACGCTTGGCGATTGGTGCTCACAGGGGTATCCGTTCTACTGCGGGTCCCAGCGATTCACATGGCGGGTGCACCTGCCCGGCGAAGCGCAACGTGTGGTACTGGAGTGCCAAAAGCCGCACGCGCCAGTATGTAGCGTGCACGTCAACGGGCAATACGCTGGTTTGCTGGCGTGGCACCCGTACGAGGTGGACATTACTGACCTCGTGCATGAGGGAGAGAACGAGATAACAGTGGAGGTGTTTACCAGTGCACGCAACCTGCTTGGTCCCCTGCACCACCAGCAGGGCGAGCTATACGGCGTGGCGCCGGAAAGCTTCACCGCAGGGGACGCATGGACAGACGAGTACCGGTTCGTGCCGTACGGTCTACCTGCACCGCCTCGCATCCTGATTTACGAGTAGTTCCACCGACGCCCCATTGTGGCTTTGCGGGCGCAACAGAGCGATTCTTGCTGCCTGTTCTGTAGCGTGGGTAGAACTTCGTGTCTGCCCGTACAGGTGTCTTCGTCGTCCTTGCCGTTCTGAATACTGTTGCTATTCTGAGCGAAGCGACGAGTCTCATCGTCACGATACGTTGCCCTCTGCAGTCACGCTCAACGCGACGAGAGGGAGGCGTACTATTTGACACCGCCGGTTGTGCTATAATTGCCTGCAGAGGTGGTACTGTGCAAGACGCGATGAATCAGGCGAACGTGCTCGTTCAGGCGCTACCGTACCTGCAACGGTATAGCGGCAAGTGTTTCGTCGTGAAGTATGGTGGCGCGGCGATGGTCGATGAACGTCTCAAGGCGCAGGTCATGCAGGACATTGTACTGCTGCGCACGGTGGGCATCAAGCCGGTGCTGGTGCACGGCGGCGGTAAAGAAGTGAGCGAAGTCATGCAGCGCATGGGCTTGCAACCGCGCTTTGCGGGCGGGCTGCGCGTGACCGATGCTGAGACGATGGAGATCGTGGAGATGGTACTGGCAGGCACTACCAATAAAGGTATCGTGTCGCTGATACATCGAGCGGGCGGTAAGGCAGTAGGTCTGAGCGGCAAGGACGGCAATTTGCTGGTGGCAAAGAAACTTACGCCCGAGGGCAAAGACATTGGTTACGTAGGCGAGGTTGCGCAGGTGAACCCCGAGGTGATTGAGGCACTTTCTGAAGCGGGATACATTCCGGTCATCTCCTCGGTGGCTATCGGTGAGGATGGGCAGAGCTACAACGTTAATGCCGACCATGCCGCCGGAGCCATCGCCGCCGCGCTGAAGGCGGAGAAACTGATCGTGCTGACGGACGTGCCCGGGGTGCTTGCCAACCTGAACGATCCTTCGTCGCTCATCTCGGAGATGACCATCGCCGAGGCAGAGGAACTATTGCGCAATGGTAAGGCGGAGAGCGGTATGGCGCCCAAGCTGGAATCGTGTATCACCGCCCTGCGGGGCGGAGTGCGCAGGGCGCACATCATCGACGGTCGTCAACCTCATGCGATTCTGATGGAAGTGTTCACCGACCACGGTGTGGGCACGATGGTGAAGCCGTGAGATGCTGGTACATCCTCGCCCTCGTCTGCGCTCTAATGCCCCCTGCGTTCGCTCAGGAGCGGTTCACTGCGCTGGTGATCGTGGAGGGATTGCGCTGGCAGCAGGTGGAACGTGGAGAGATTGGCGGGCTGTACGTACTGGCGCACTATGGCGCAGTGGGTTTGATGAGCGTGGGGGCGGCTGGCGATGCGCAGCGATTTGCACTAACGGTGCAGACAGGTAAAAGGTGGGCGCCTCCCATAGCACGAGACGCCGAGCACCTGCGAGAGCGTTTTGCTCGCCTGCGCTGGCTAACGGAGGACGCAGCGCGTTCAGGAGTGCGTGTGCAAGTAAACACCATCCCTCCTGACCGAAGCCTGTCGAGGTTACTCGAACCTTCCCGGCAACCGCGCACGGCAGAACAGGTACTGCAGGTCTGGTGGCTGCGCGGTGACGCTGCTACTCTCAGCCGCGCCCTCGAGCAGGCGATTAGCCCGCTGACCCCTGAACGCGACCGCCTGCTGGTGGTCGGTTTACCTGCCAGAGGCGAAAGTCTTACACCCGTGATCGCTGCAGGCGGCGGTTTATCCGAGGGAGTGCTTACCTCGTCCACCACGCGTACAGAGGGCGTTGTGTCCGACGTGGACATTGCGCCCACTTTGCTGCAGTGGTTGAACACCCCCTTACGGGCAGGCGAACACCCGATGCGCGTGGTGCGTAAAGACCCCTTTTCTACGACACAAAACCTCGCGCGGCGCTACCGCTGGAACGCACAAGCGTTGATACCTCTTGGAGCGATACAGGTGCTGGGCGGGTTGCTGGCGGTGCTGGCTGTTGTACAACAGACAAAGAGCGTTCCAACGAGGCGTGCTTGTCTACTGCTGTCGGCAGCGGTTGGTCTTCTGTTGTCGTTGCCTGCAGGCACAATCATCGCGCCCTACCTGCCCGCACCTGGCATGGTGTGGTACATGTCAAATGTGCTGATAGCGGCAGCCGGGCTGTCGTTGCTGGCGCACTGGGGCGTGTGGGAGCAGCCGTTTCGGGCGTACATCCGTGCTTGTGCGCTGAGCGTGTTTATCATCCTGGCTGACGCGCTGAGCGGTCAGTACGGGGCGAAGTTCTCGATATACAGCGCGTATGCGCTGTCGGGCATCCGTTTCTATGGCGTAGGCAACGAGCTGATGGGCGTGTTAGTTGGCTGTGCGCTGGCGTGGGGGCTTTATGGTTTGTCTTTTCAGCTGCGGGCTATCCTCTGGGTTATCGTCAGTGTCGTACTGGCTGCGCCTATATGGGGCGCGAACTTAGGTGGTCTACTTACCTCGGCGGCAGGGCTGGGTTGCGCATGGGAAAGCAAACGGGCGCAAAGCAGATTGCTCTGGATACGGTGTGTGCGATGGCTGGCAGTCGGTTTACTCGCCGCGATAGCAGTAATGTGGCTGGACAGCTTGAGCGCGTTTCCTTCGCACGTGGGAGAAGCGTGGTTGCGCTGGCGTCATGAAGGTTGGGAAGCCATAGGAGACCTCTTCGCTTCCAAAGCGCTGCTGATGGCTCGCGTACTGCTCAGTCCGTTTGCATGGGGTGTGTTACTGGCAATAGCAATTGCCCTGTGGAGAATGCGACGCGGCGGCGTGTTCACCGCCTTTCGGGACAGTGCGGGAAACGACTATCTTCCCTGGCTGGGGTGTATCGTAGCGGCTTTCGTGTTCAACGATTCAGGCTTTGTGCCCGCAGCGGCAATCCTGGGCGTTGGCGCGGGTGTGCGCTTAACGCAGAGGTTGCGCCCACTATGCGCTCAAGAAGCGCACAGGGAAAACCGCCGGCGCTAGCGAAATCGAAGGGGCAGGTATTTCTGTAGGAGGTTACCAGAGAGATGGGTAAGTTCGGTATTGCTTTGCAGACGTATACTGTGCGCGACGACATGGCGCGTGATTTTAAGGGGACGCTGCAAAAGGTGGCAGAGATGGGCTATCCGGCGGTGCAGCTTTCGGGTACCGGCGGAATGAGCATTCAGGAGGCAAGACAGTTCCTGGATAGCCTTGGATTGAAAGTGTTCGGTGGACATTTCGGTATTGAACAGCTGGAGAACGACCTGGACAGCGTGCTGGAACTGGCGCGCGGGCTGGGCATGGAGTACATCGTAGTGCCCTGGATGCCCGAAGAGCTGCGCAAAGACGCCGAAGGCTGGAAGCGTGTGGCACAGCGCATGAACGCTATCGGCGAGAAGGTGGCTGCTCACGGGTTCGGGTTTTGCTACCACAACCACTCCTTCGAGTTCCAGCAGTTCGACGGCAAATACGGTCTGGACATCTTCTACGAGAACAGCGACCCCAGTCTGGTGCAGGCGGAGCTGGACACCTATTGGGTAAAGCATGGAGGCGAAGACCCCGCTGAATATATCCGTAAGTACGCGGGGCGAGTGCCTCTACTGCACCTGAAGGATATGGCAGAGGACGGCAGCTTCGCTGAGGTAGGACATGGCATTCTGGACTGGGACGCCATCTTCAAGGCGGCGGAAGAAAGCGGCGTGAAGTGGATGGCGGTGGAGCAAGACGTGTGCAAGCGACCGCCTCTGGAAAGCGCGAGACTCAGCCTGGAGTTCCTCAGGTCCAGGGGGTTGCTGTAACTGAAGCTGGACGGACGCGCCCTGTTGCACCCAGAGAGGGTCACGACGAGCGTGACCCTCCAGAGACTATCCGTTGGAAGGATGTACTCTGTTGCGTCCTGAGCTGGCTGTTATGTCATGCCGAGCAACAGCGAAGCGCCTTGCGGTGTCGCCGAACCGGGATTCTTCGCTCCGCTCAGAATGAGGGGTGTCCTGTGTCAGAATGACAGGCGTTTTGTGTCATGCTGAGCAACGGCGAAGCGTCTCAAACGGCGGCAACAACGAGGCTGTTCGCTTCGCCCAGAATGACAGGTGTTGGGTGTCATGTCAGCATGACAGGGGGCGCGGTCGAGCATGTTTCATCCGAAATTGAGGTTCAAGGGAGCACCACAGGTAGCGATACATGGCAACAACCATCTGGCAGAGAACCCGTGCAGCAGCAGAAGTTCGGGAAGAGGCGATACCGGCACAACGCGGTGTGACTTTTCGCGCCGTGGCGATTGGCGTTATCCTTGCTCCCGTGATAGCGTGGTTTAACATTTCCATTGAAGCCATTCGCTACGCAGGACAGCCAACGACTATCTCGCTGTTTCCGCACATCGTGTTCGTGTTGTTGTGCCTGATTGGAGTAAATGCCGTTATCGGGCGCATCGTACCACGCTGGCGTTTCTCGCCAGCGGAACTGATGACCGTTTACTTTTTTACCCTGATGACTGCGGTGATGGCGTCGCACGACCTGATCGAGGTCATCACCCCTATCCTCACCTATCCCTTCAAATATGCCAACCCAGCTAACCGCTGGGAGAGCGAGGTTATCCCCTATCTGCCAAAGTGGTTATTTGTGAGCGACCCTGACGCGGTAGATAAGTACTACATCGGCAACGCAACCTTCTGGAACAGGAGCGACCTGCGCATCTGGGCGCCTCCTCTGCTCATCTGGACGGGCTTCTTTACCGTGTTGGCGTTTGGCATGTTCTGCCTGAACGTGTTGCTGCGCAAGCAGTGGACAGACCGCGAACGCCTCTCCTATCCACTGGTGCAGTTGCCCCTGGAGCTAGTACAGCCGCGCGTGCCCGTGTTCCAGAATCGGTTGTTCTGGGTTGCCTTCGCCATCGCTGCAATAAACGACATCTGGTTCGGCTTGAACCGCCTGTTCCCCAGCATCCCGGAGCCATACGTGCGCTGGCAAACGCTCAATCAGTACATCACCACGCCGCCATGGAACGCCATTGGCTGGTTGCCGCTGGCGTTTTTTCCCTGGATTGTAGGCATCGGCGTGCTACTGCCCACCGACCTGCTCTTCTCGTGCTGGTTCTTCTTCTGGTTATGGAAATTGCAACCCATCATCGCCGCCTACTACGGGTGGAACCAGATACCCGGCTTCCCCTATGTGAACGAACAATCCTTCGGCGCGTACATGGGTATCGCGCTTTTTACCATTTATACCGCCAGAAAGGCTCTGGCGCAGGGCTTCTCGGCGATATGGAAAGGCTCGGATGGCAGTGATAAGGGTGAAGCGTTGTCCTATCGTTGGGCGGCTCTAGGGTTTATAGGTAGTTTGGTTGCTATCTACCTGTTCTTCCTCTCTACCGGCATGACCGGTTGGGTGATCGCCCTTTCGCTGCTCATCTATCTGGCGATTTCGCTGGCGGTAACCCGTATGCGCGCCGAGCTCGGTCCGCCTGCGCACGACCTGCACGACTCGGGTCCGCAGCGGCTCATCCCCCTGCTGTTTGGTGTGGAGAACCTGAAGCGACAGGACCTGGTGATGTTCGCGCCGATACAGGGGTTTAATCGCGCCTATCGCGCCCACCCGATGCCCACGCACATCGAAGGGTTGCGCGCCGCAGAGCGCACCCGCTCCTCGATGCGAGCGATGTTCTGGGTACTGGTGTTCGCGGTGTTCTGGGGCACGCTTACCGGTTTCTTTGTGAATGTGCATCTACATTACCAGTGGGGTGCAGCCTCTAAAGCGGACACTCCGTACGTCAGCACCATCTTCGGCAGGGAGCCGTATGACCGCATCACTTCGTTGCTGGCGGGCTCGGTCTCCTCTCTGCAGCAACGCAACGTAATATGGGCGATGATGGTTGGTTTTGGAGTGACGGCGGTGCTGAGCGTCCTGCGTATGAACATCGCCAATTTTCCCCTGCATCCGGTAGGCTATGCTATCTCCAGCAGCTGGAGCCTCAGCGTGCTGTGGTTCTCTCTGCTGGTGGCGTGGGTGTGTAAGGTGGTGATTATGAAGGTAGGAGGTCTGCGCAGTTACCAGCGTGCGCTGCCGTTTTTCCTCGGATTGGTGCTCGGCGAGTGTACGGTGGGCACACTATGGATGCTGGTGAGCATCTTCACTGGTACCAAAACCTTTATCGTCTGGCCTTACGGATAAGCTGGAGGTATGCGATGCCTCGCGTGAGCGCAAACGAGAAGATAACTTTAGGCTTCATCGGCACGGGCAGCCGTGGACAACATCTGATGCGTGTGGCGATGAGCAACCCTGATGTGCAAATCGCTGCTGTGTGCGACGTAATGCAACAGCGACTGGCTCAGGCTGTGAAGATGACGGAGGATAAAGCTGCCCCCTATCAGGATTTCCGCCGACTGCTGGAGCGCAAAGACCTGGATGCGGTCTTCGTGGTGACGCCCGATCACTGGCACTGCATTATGACCATCGCAGCGTGCGAGGCGGGTAAGGACGTATATGTGGAGAAGCCGTTAGGGCACAACATCGCAGAGGGGCGCGCAGCAGTGAACGCCGCCAAGCGGTTCGGGCGAGTGGTGCAGCACGGAACCCAGCAACTCAGTGGACAGCACTACGCGGAGGCGCGGGAACTGATACGTTCGGGCGTGCTGGGTAAGATTACCCACATCCGCTGCTGGAACGTGTGGAACGAAGCCCCCGATGGTATTGGCAATCCGCCCGATTCGGAGCCGCCACCCGACATCGATTATGACCTGTGGCTCGGTCCTGCCCCCAAACGCCCCTTCAACCTGAACCGTTGCTATGCGCCGGGCTACTGGTATCAGTGGGACTATTCGGGAGGACACATGCTCGCATGGGCAATCCATCATGTTGACACTGTGCATTGGGTTCTGGGGGTAACCACCCCGAGAGCCGCGGTGTCGGTTGGCGGTAAATACGCACTGAAGGACAATCGCACCACCCCCGATACACAGGACGCTTTGCTGGACTATGGCTACTTCATCGTGCAGGTATCAGTCCACCATGCCAACGCCCGCCCCATTGAAGGGAGCTGGTACGGCATCGCTTTCTACGGTACAAACGGCACCCTGCGCCTGCTACGCGAAGGGTTCGACCTCTACCCGGAGGGCGAGCGCGCTCGCCCTGTGCAAAGGGGGGGCAGTCCTCAGGACGAGCCGCACGTGCGCAACTTCCTGGACTGCGTGAAGAGCCGTAAACAGCCTGCGGCGCCCATCGAATGGGGACATCTATCTACTAACCCAATGCACCTGGCGAATATCGCATTTCGGACGAAGCGTGCGGTGCGCTGGGACGCTCAGCAGGAGAAAATAGTCGGTGATGAGGAGGCAAACCGCTACCTGTGCCGCACCTATCGCAAGCCGTGGGGACAGTACGTGCTGCGATACCTTTCACCGGCGCACAAGAGATACTATCGGGAAACAGGGTAGTACCAAGGCAGCCCACTATATCTGTTCCTGTAGACGCCATTTTGGCAACAGACAAGCCAATGCTTGACCCCTCTTTCACAAGAAAGGTATAATTTTGCTTAGTTATGCTATATTTCACGAAGTACACACTCTCAGAGAGGCATTACCCGGAAGATGGCACGTCGTAAAAGGGCGGAATCGATCAACAATCGCGTACCTGTTCCCACCCTTGAGCGCATGGCAACCTACCTGCGCCTGCTCAGCGACCTCGAAGCGGCAAAAGTGCACACTATCTCTTCCGCGGATATCGAAGAACAAACAGGCATCAATGCTGCGCAATTCCGTAAGGACCTGTCTTATTTTGGAGAGTTTGGTAAACCGGGCGTAGGGTACCGGGTGAGCGATTTGCATCAGCGCATCGCTCGAATCCTCAAAATCCATCGCGAGCAACCGATGCTACTGGTGGGCGCAGGCAACCTGGGATCCGCATTAGTAGGCTACCCCGGGCTGCGCGAACATAAGTTCACCATCGCCGCTGTGTTCGACAACAACTACGCCAAAATCGGCAGGATGTTGTGGAATCACGAGATACTGGATGTGAACCGCCTGAAGGAAGTGAACGAACGTATCCGCGCCCGCATCGGCATCATTGCGGTGCCGGCTAGTGCGGCGCAAGAGGTGGCAGATAGACTGGTGGACGCCGGAGTAACTGCTATCCTCAACTTCGCCCCGACCATCCTGCGGGTTCCGCCACACGTGGTGGTGCGCAACGTCTCCTTCTTACAAGAGCTGGCGGTGCTTTCCTATCATCTGGAACACGAGGAAGAGCATTCAGCCGCTTTGCCGGCGGCTCAGATTGACGGCGTGTGATGTGGCGTTCACTGGGGGTATCGCCGGAAGAGCTGCGGTGCGACGTAACCCTCGTATGCGGACAGTCGTTTCGCTGGAAACCGATAGCGCAAAACGAGTGGAGGGGTGTTATCAGCTCCTGCGTGATTACCCTGCGCCAAACAGCATACGATGTGCTTTACCGTTCTATCCCAAAGGATGATGTTGCTCCTCTGCTTCGCGACTACTTCCAACTCCATGTCCCCCTTGTTCCGTTGTACGGGCAATGGTGTCAGGCTGATGCACGATTTGCGTCCGTCGCCCCCGCGTTTCCGGGGTTGCGTGTGCTGCGTACTGACCCTGTAGAGTGTCTTTTCAGTTTCCTGTGCTCCAGCGCGAACAATATTCCACGCATTACACGCATGATAGATGCGCTCTGTCGGCGCTACGGAACGAGGCTGGCGGAAGTAGAAGGCACCGATTATCACCGCTTCCCGACCGTGTACGCGCTGGCGGCAGCCTCTGAGGAGGAGTTGTTTGCACTGGGCTTCGGCTACCGAGCGCGCGTAGTGGTGACGGTGGCGCGTGAACTGAGCGAGCGGGGAGAAGAATGGCTTTACCGACTGCGCAATCTGCCTTACGAGGAGGCGCACGATGAGTTGACCACCCTGCCTGGTGTGGGGCATAAAATCGCCGATTGCGTATGCCTCTTTTCACTGGACAAGCCCCAGGCGATACCGGTGGATACACATGTATGGCAAATAGCCCAGCGCGACTATCTGCCTGAACTGCAGGGGCGCAGTCTGACGGAGAGGGTATATCGACAGATAGGCGACCACTTCCGCGCGCGGTTTGGCGAGTATGCAGGCTGGGCGCACAACGTGCTGTTCGCCGCAGAATTGCCAGCGTTCCGCAGGCGTGTTCTTGCTCTCCAGCGTGATAGATAAGTGGAGGCTCTACCGCGTTGGAACCTCAGTCACAACAGTTGCTGGTGGTGAGCAATAACCTTCTCGAACGCTGAAGCGATTTGCTCCACCAGTCCGTCCGGCGGCTCGATAATCGGGCGAATATGCAGGATGTTACCCGCTACCTTTTCCGCTTGTGGAAAGTCGCCGTCTTTGTAACCCTGAAACGGAGGCAGTCCGAAGAACTCGCCTCCCAGAGGTCCCCTGCCATGCCCCCACAGGTCGAAGCCTCTGCGGAAAATCGTCTTCTGGTGCTCCAGTTTCCTGCCGTAAAGAGACACAGGCACACCCTCCGCTTTTAACGCCTCCACAAACCGTTGCGCCGGCAGACCGTGCAGCTGTTCAGGATGATATACCAGCGGATGCCCTGTGTAGAAGCCAGCCGGTTTGGCTTTGGGGTAGGCACATACTGGCTCGATGCCAGCCATTCCCTGTAGCGCCCCGAAAATCTGCTGGCGAAATTGTGCGCGCCTGGCGTTGCGTTCGTCCAGCGATTGCATGGTCACCCGTGCGATTGCCAGTGCCAGGGGATGCGCTCGCCACTTCTGCCCCAGAACCTGCGAGTCCAGATCGCGGTATTCGGGCAGAGTCAACTCCTCGGTAATGCCGGCACGATGCAGATGACAGTGTACCAGCATCCGCTCGTAGTACGCGCGGCTATTGGTGGTAACCAGTCCGCCTTCCCCGCCGCATATCGGCTTGCCGTAAGGAAGTGAACCCTGCAGGCTGAAGCAGGTGATATCAGAGATGTTGCCCACCTTCACGCCATCCCACTCCGCGCCGTGAGCATGGGCAGCGTCCTCGATAATTGGGATACCGTATCGGAGGCTGATGTCGCGCAGGGCGTCCATTTCACAAACGTTGCCGAACAGATGGATAGGCACAATGGCTCTGGTGCGCGGCGTGATGCGTTTCTCAATATCGTCGGGGTCAGCCAGCAGCGTGTGGGGGTCAATGTCGCAGAAAACAGGGCGTGCGCCGATATGCAGCGCCCCACCGTACGTACCGATATAGCCCAGTGTCGGAGTAATAAACTCGTCGCCAGGTCCCACCTTCACCGCAAAGAACGCGCTGGCTAAAGCAGTAGAGCCGTGGTCTAGCGAGAGGCAATACTGAGCGCCCACGTACTGCCGGAACTCCTCCTCGAACTGCTTGGGAAGACCCGTGCCTGAACCGGACAGGAAGTCTGCATCAATCAGTTCGCAAACCGCGCGTTTCATCTCCTCTTTGGGCGGTTGCCAAAGGTCCAGCACGGGTACAGAGACAGCTGGAGTTCCACCGAAAATAGCAAGTTTGTTGCTCATCACGCCCTCCTCCAGCACAGGCTGTTCGTTATTCTTTTCGCACAGGGCGGTAATTGTTCCTGCTGTGGTAAGTTAATCCTGCTCTGCCGTAAGGGAGCAAGCCATTATCATTTGACTTCTCCCCGATATTGGGATATTATTACCGTTGGATTTGAACGACGATGCTTTCCAGGAGTAGCGTGCGATATGCCTGAAATCCGTTCCATTTTGGCGACAGACTGTGGCAGCACAACCACTAAAGCGATCCTGATAGAGAGAAAACCGGAGGGCTACCGCCTGATAGCGCGCGGAGAAGCTCCTACCACTGTAGAAGCTCCGTTCGACGATGTGACCATAGGTGTACTTAACGCGGTGCGCGAGCTGGAGGAGTTAACCGGAAAAACCTTCATCCGCGACGGCAAGATTCTCACCCCGCAAGTCGACGAGTGTACCGGCGTGGACGCTTACCTGTCCACCTCCAGCGCGGGCGGTGGCTTGCAAATGACGGTCGCTGGGGTAGTGAAAGTGATGTCGGCGGAGAGCGCACAGCGAGCTGCGCTGGGCGCAGGCGCGATTATCATGGACGTGATTGCGGTAGATGACGGACGTAAGGATTACGAGAAGGTGCAGCGCATCCGTCAGTTGCGCCCCGATATGATCCTGATGTCTGGCGGAACCGATGGGGGTACAGTAACCCACCTGGTGGAGTTGGCGGAGATGCTGGTAGCCGCCGACCCACGCCCGCGTCTGGGGGGGATGCGCTTGCCTGTTATCTTTGCTGGCAACAAGGATGCCCGCGCTCCGGTGAAGCAGCTGCTGGACGGCAAAGTAGACCTGCGCGTTGTGGAAAACCTGCGGCCGACTCTCGAGCGAGAGAACCTTGCGCCTGCCCGTGAAGCTATCCATGAGCTGTTTCTGGAACACGTCATGCAGCAGGCGCCGGGCTATAGCAAACTGCTCAGCTGGACGAGCGCGGACATTATGTCTACTCCCAACGCCGTAGGTAAGATTATGCAAACCATCGCCGAGATGCGCGGTATTAACATCCTCGGCGTAGACATCGGCGGCGCGACTACCGACGTGTTCTCTGTTTTTGGCGGTGTGTACAACCGCACGGTAAGCGCGAACCTGGGGATGAGCTACTCGATATGCAACGTGCTTGTGGAGACAGGGGTAGCGAACATCCGACGCTGGCTGCCCTTCGAAGTGGATGAACGTGACCTGCGCAACCGCTTGCGCAACAAGATGATACGCCCTACCACTATCCCCCAGACCCTGGAGGACTTGTACGTAGAACAGGCGGTCGCTCGTGAAGCGCTGCGCCTGGCATTTGAGCACCATAAGTCTCTGGCGCGTGGGCTGAAGGGTGTGCAACAACAGCGCACCATTGGCGAGGCGTTGACGCAGGAAGATACGGGGAAGACTTTAGTAAACATGATGGAGCTGGACATGCTGGTAGGTAGCGGCGGCGTGCTCAGCCATGCGCCACGCCGAGCGCAAGCGGCGCTGATGATGATGGATGCCTACCAACCGGAAGGCGTCACGATGCTCACGGTAGACTCCATCTTCATGATGCCGCAGCTGGGTGTGCTCTCCACCATCCATCCCGAAGCGGCGACTGAAGTGTTCGAGCGCGACTGTCTGGTGATACTTGGCACGTGCATCGCTCCTGTCGGCACGACAAAGGACGGCGACGAGGTATGCACCTTACGCCTGGCGGGAGAAACACATCAGCTGCGCTTTGGCGAACTGCGCGTGTTCCCGCTCCACGAGGGCGAGAAGATAGAGGTGGAAATTCGCCCCACTCGTGCTTTTGATGTGGGCGCAGGGCGAGGTAAACCGCTTACCGTCACTGCAGAAGGCGGCGTGGTTGGGCTGGTAGTAGATTGCCGTGGACGCCCGCTGGCGTTGCCTCAGCGCGATTCCGAACGCATCGCCAAACTACAGACATGGCTCAAGGCAATGGGGCTACCGACGGTATAGTTCGGCGTCAGCGTTTGCTCAGCCGACTCACTCGTTGTCCATCGTAGGTGAAGAGGGTAAATTCATCGTCCATCACCGTCTCGAGGTGTACAGGACGATTCCATATCGTGTAGACGTTCTTCAGGGCGCGCATGGTGTAATCCATATCCAGCGGCTTGCCGTCGTAATAGTGTTTCAGGTACAGCTCGCCGCGCCGTCCATAGTCGCCGTCCTCCACCATCACCACCGGCACGCCGAAATTGGTCATGGAGTCGAGCAGAGCGTCGCGCACCTTCTCCCAGTCGGTCTCCTGCACGCGCCATACCAGCTCGCCATCCACCTCCTCCAGCTTGTAGGTGTACAGGTCAAGCTTCTTCACCAGCCCTTCAGTGAGATACTTGCGCAGGAAGGTGACGTCGCACTCCATCTCACGCACTTCCAGCAGCTTCTGCCACCCTTCGCCAGCAGGACGAGGCTTGGGGCTTCCTAACCAGTCGGTTTCTGGCTCCTCGTCCTCGTCGGGCGGCTCGCCGTTCCAGCGTCGCTCGATGTCGCGCAGAATCTGGTAGCCCACGTAGTAGGGGTTGATGCTCATGCGCGAGCCGGGGGAAAGCACGCTGGAGTGCATCCGACGAAACTCCAGATGCTCTGCGGGCGTGAGCGGCAACGCCTCCAGCACTCGCTCGTGAACCAGCGACGCCCAGCCCTCATTCATAATCTTGGTGCGAATCTGCGGTAGAAAGTACAGCATCTCCTCGCGCACCATGCCGATAATGTCGCGCTGCCAGTCTTCCAGGTCGCGGGCGTGGTCGCGCAGGAACAGCAGCAGGTCTTTTTCTGGCTCTGGCGGAATGCGTTTGGAGGATAATGGCTCCGGCGTCTCCACACGTCCCAGCAGGTCGTCAAACTCGCTGGTCGGACGGGCTAAAACCGGTTTCTGGTGTTCGTATTCCTTCGGGTCGCGCCGACGGTAGGTCGGCTCTACGGGGTCGATATGCTCCTCAATGCTGAGCACCGCGTCTAAGAACTGCTCCACGCGCTGCGGACCGTACTCCATCTCGTACTGACGGATGCGGTCGGCGTGCAAGCGGGCGCGCTCCACCATGCGGCGGTCTGTGTGGGCGAAGTAGGTGTTGTTCTTGAAGAAGTCGGAGTGCCCCAGCACGTGCGCCACCACCAGCTTGTTCGCCAGCAGCGAGTTGTTCTCCAACAGGAACGCCTGCGACGGGTCTGTGTTGATGACCAGTTCATAGATGCGGGCGATGTTATACTCGTACATCGTCTTCTGGCGATGATAGTCGCGCCCGAACGTCCAGTGCGAGAAGCGCGCGGGCAGCCCATACGCCCCAATTTCGTAGATGATATGCGCGGGCACGAGCTCGAAATGCACGGGGAAGGGGTCCAGGCCCATCTCCTGCACCTTTTCCCACGCCTGCTCGATGAATTGTTCTAGTTCAGCGCGTTCTTGGGTGGTCATCTGTAATACCTACCTTAGCGCGGATAGTGTCAATGAGTTTCCATGTTGCAAGAAGGTCCTTCTGAATCTCCTCGCGGTCGTATTCTGGCACGGGTCCTGGAGGGTATCGGTCATCAAGGTAATACCTTGTTGCCTTTTCGCACAGGTCGATAAACATGTCGTACCAGTCTGGTTCGAAACGTGCTGCCAAAGTAAGCAGTGTGTCCAATTCGTGTACCCGAGGCGGTTTCCGACCTCTGACCACCAGATAGCCTTTCAGATATTTCTCTATCGCTTGTTGAATATGGTACGCAATGCTGTCTGTATAACCGTGTTGGTCATATAACAGTTGCGCTGTCTCGATATCGTGGTCACCGCGCTCGAACCATTCCATCGCCTGCTGTCTCAGTGTATCATCCGTCATAAAGTACAATCCCCTCCTCCAGCACTTCCTCAATGAAGAAGTCTCTCACCGAGAGGCGACGGGCGATTTCCTCGCTGGTATAAACCAGCGGCGAGACAGACACCCGCCTGTTGCGATCGCGCAGCAAACGTTTCACCTCTTGCCACCGCTCGATAGGAGGCTTTTCCGTATCCTTGATAATCAAGAGGTCTATATCGCTATCTTCGCTTGCTTCGCCGCGGGCATAAGAACCAAACAAGATCACCTTCTGAGGAGCATAGCCCTCGACAAGCCTCTTCACGATGTCATTTAGTATCTCAGTTACCTCTGCGCGGTGAGTCATTCGCCCCTACCTCGCACGCCGAAAGTCGCCCACGATTGCCATCACAGGTTATGAGCGGGAGAATCCCGTCAGTGCGGATTCAATTCACCCCTCTCCATAGCCACCATTCGGATGGTCAGGGCAGGTACCTCGTGTAGAGAACAACACGCTCACGCACTCTGCACCTCAGGGTGCTTACTGAAGAACCGCTTCAGCGCGGGCCACACGTCCTCTTTGTTCGTAATACGCACGAGCACCACGCGCGGGTCGTCGGCGAAGCGTTCGTGCAACGCCTGTCCCAGCGGAGCGAAAGCATCGCTGTGCCCCCATAGTTCATCCGCGATTTCGCCGTAGCCAATAAGGTTACTGACAGACGCCATCTGTTCCACCAGCTTCACCACCTCCTGGTCGCCCCAGTTGTAGCCGTCGGAGAACAGGAAGGGGTAAATGTTCCACTCGCGCGGGTTGTAGCGTTTATCGATAATGTCTATCGCGAGCCTGTACGCTTCCGACAGCTTGGTTCCGCCCGAGTCGCCTGCCGCGAAGAACTCGTGTTCGTCCACCTCTTTGGCGATGGTGTGACAGGTGATGAACACAATCTCGGTGTTCGTGTACTTGGTGCGCAGAAAGCGCAGCATCCAGAAGTAGAATGAGCGGCAGATGTACGCCTCAAACTCGCCCATACTGCCTGACACATCGCGCATGGCAAAGATGACCGCGTTGCGCTGAGGCTCAGGTACCACCTCCCAGGAGCGGAATCGGCGGTCATCGGCGTGTATCTTGAAACCGGGTTTACCCTCCTTCGCGCTGCGCTTGTACGCCTCTATCAATGTGCGCTTGCGGTCGATATTCGAGAGGGGTCCCTTTCGGGCGATAGTGTTGAACTGTGTGGTGTCCGCCATCACCTGCTTGCTACCCTTCTCCTGCAGGTTGGGCAGATGCAGGTCTTCGAACACCAGCTCCATCAATTCCTCGATGGTAAACTCCGCTTCGTAGAAGTCCACCCCCGGTTCTGTGCCCGCCTGCTTGCCTGTGCCCTGTCCCTCGCCTTGCTGTCTGCCCAGTATGTCGCCGGGTTGGGTGCCGCCCGTTCCCTGCCCAACGCGCTTACCGGAGTTGGGGTCGAAGCGGATGCGCGGCAGCTCCAGCCCACGGATGGGGATTTTCACGATCTTGCCGTCGTGCGCGGTGATAATGTCCTGCTGACTGATAATCTCGCCCAGGTTTTGCTTGATGACCTCTTTCACCTTTTCGTTATGGCGCTGGCGGTCACGCTCCGCCCGATGGTGCAGGTCCCACGGGTCCTGCGAGAGTATGAACGGTGGATGATGCCACATCGTTTTCACCTCTTCTCTTTGACCTACCCCCTGCCCCCTCCCTACAAGGGAGGGGGAAAGCGGCTCCCCTCTCCTCGCAGGAGA
>JANWYZ010000200.1 GCA_025054895.1 bacterium
GGTCCCTGCCGCTTCGGTATGTACCATATCCTGCAGAAGCGCATCCTGGAGAAGCGAGGTCTGCACACGGTGGACATGGTAACGCTGGGCACGGGCGATGAGGGAGACGGCTTGGGCACGCTGTTCGCGATGGTGGCATGGGACGCGCTCGTGACGCACGACCTGCTGCAGCGCATGTTGCATCGCACGCGCCCCTACTGCCTGAACCCTGCCGATGCGGATGCCGTGTATCTGAGGTATCTGGACGCCCTCTGCGCGATGCTGCCCGAACACCGTCGGCGGGTGCAAGAGGGTTGGCACGCTATCCGCTCCCTGCTGACGACCAGCCACCTGCGTCCCCTGCAGGAGCTGCTCGCACAGGCGCAAGCGGAGTTCCGTCGCCTGCCGAAGCGTCAGGAGAGACGACCGTTGATTGGCGTGGTGGGGGAGTTCTACGTGCGCATCCACGAGGGGGCAAACCAGGACGTGATTCGGCGCATTGAGCAGCTGGGCGGCGAGGCGTGGCTGGCCCCCGCTACCGAGTTCTTCGCTTACGCGGGCTGTATCGGCATGTACAATGAGCGCAACCGCTGGCTGGATACGCTGCGCCGCGAACACCTGGTGAACTACCTCGTAGGGTGGGTGAACTTCCGTCTCGCCAAACGCGAGGAGCACACGCTGGTGGAGATAGTGCATGAGACGCTGGGCGACTATCCCGACATCAGCGCGGACGAGGTGATCCGGCTCGGCTCGGAGTTTGTGCATCCCGACTTCGGTGGGGAAGCCATCTGCAGCCTGGGCAAAGCGGTGGACTTTGCGCGGCGCGGACTGGCGGGCATCGTGGCGGTGCGCCCGTTCGGTTGTCTGCCCGGCAACGTGGTGGCGGCGTTCACGCGCGAGCTACGCCGTCGCTACGGCAACATCCCGATGTTGAACCTCGACTACGACGGCTTCGTGGACGCCAGCCGCGAGATGAAACTCAGGCACTTTCTGTGGCAAGTGAAAGAGCGATGGAAGGGGGATGGGCATCCGACGTATGCGCTGGTATCCACGCAGGCAAAGGTAAGGTCTCCGGTGTATCATGACGGACGTTGACAGAGTATCTGATGTAGCACGGGCATCTTGCCCGTGACCCACGCGCAAGATGCGCTCCCACTGGAGGGTCGCTCTCACCGCATTCCAGTTCACCCGAAAGTTCATTATTGAGGTATAATATCTCAAATATCGTTTAAGACTCACATTTTGCATAGCAAAGATTGTGCGATTCGCACTGGATGCGGTATAATGGAAGACACAGGTGCGATGTCGCACTGGCACAACACAAAGAGGTGGAATCGATGGAGACCTCACGGACGGATTTTGTGGTGCGCCTTGCGGGGGAGTCGGGTGAAGGGGTGCTGAGCCTTGGCGAGATGCTGACAACGGCGTTGGCGAGGCTGGGCTACGAGGTATACACCTTCCGCACTTACCCTGCGGAAATCAAAGGCGGCACCGTGCTGTATCAGCTCCGTGTAGCAGACCATGTGCTCCTTTCCTATGGCAGTTGCGTAGACGTTTTCGTCGCGCTGAACGAAGAAGGTTATCACGATAATATCCACTCTCTGCGCCCAGGAGGCACATTGATCTACGACAGCGACGGCGTGCCTGCGCATGAGCTGCCTGACCGCTGTGTAATCCCCATTCCCATCGGCACGATAGCCAAAAAAGAGATTGGCTCGGCATTAACAAAGAACATGGTAGCGCTGGGAGCAGTATTGCGCTACGTCGGTGCGCCCGTAGAAGCCGGTGAGCAAATCGCCGAGCAAACCTTCAAGCGCAAAGGCGAAGAGGTTGTGCAAAAAAACTTTCAGGCGCTGCATGCGGGCTATAACTACATTTCGCAACACGCGGATTGCCTGAAGCCGTTGCTCGGCGGGATAGAGAAGGTGAATCCTGACCGTCTCGTTATCAACGGCAACGAAGCGATGGTACTCGGCGCGTTACATGGCGGGCTGGCTTTCTACGCGGGCTACCCCATTACTCCGGCGACCGATATTATGGAAGCACTTGCTCCCGTTTTGCCGCGCTTCGGGGGCATAGTCATGCAGGCAGAAGATGAAATCGCCGCACTCGGTATGGTGCTGGGCGCGGCATACGCGGGCAAGCGGGCGATGACCGCGACATCCGGTCCCGGCTTCTCGCTGATGGTAGAGCAAATCAATCTGGCGGCACAGGCAGAGATACCGGCGGTTGTTGTGGATGTGCAGCGCGGTGGGGCAAGCACTGGTCTGCCCACCAAAACGGCTCAAGGTGACCTCAATATCGCTCTCTATGGCGTACACAATGAGGCGCCGCGCGTGGTGATGGCTCCTACCAGCGTGGAGGACTGCTTCTATCTAATACAACACGCGCTCAACATCGCCGAAAGATATCAACTGCCGGTGATTGTGTTGTCTGACCAATCACTGGCGCACCGTCGCTGTACCATTCCCAAGCCCGACCTGATGCGAGTGCCCCGTTGGGAGCGTATCATGCCCGAACCGGGTACCAACGGTGAGTACGCTCGCTACGCGATTACCGAAACGGGTATCTCGCCGATGGCGATACCGGGCATGCCTGCGCTCGCCTATACCTCCACCGGCATCGAGCATAACGAGTACAGCGATCCCACCTATACGCCTGAGAACCTGCAGGCGATGAAAGGGAAGCGGTTCCGTAAGCTGGAGCATCTGAACGAACACTATGCCGAGCAGTTCGTGCGCATTTGGGGCGAACCGGATGATGCGGAGGTCGGCATCATCGGCTGGGGCTCCACTGAAGGCGTTATCCGTGAGGCAATGCAACTCGCCGAGCGCGAGGGCGTGCGCGTAGCAGCCCTGTACCCCAAGATGCTAATGCCCTTGCCCGTGAGGATTATTGAGGAATTCGCTGGCAAGGTCAAGAAAGTGCTCGTACCCGAAGTCAACTTCACCGGCGAGTTTGCAGCCTATCTACGCTCGCAGACCAACGTGCGTCCCATCTCCTACGCAAGAGACACGGGGTTGCCGCTTGACCCCGAAGAGGTAAAAGAGGAAATCATTCGCATTGCGCGGATGTAAGCCAGGAGGAAAAAGAGATGGCAGAAGCTCAAACCATAAGCCTGCAAACCCAACCCATCCAGCGACAACCGAAAGATTACAGGAGCGACCTCGAGCCAATCTGGTGCCCCGGCTGCGGCGACTACGGAGTGCTCAACGCGCTGTTCAAAGCCATGAGCCAGCTCAATCTAGACCCCGACAAGACGGTGCTGGTATCGGGTATTGGGTGCTCCAGCCGGCTGCCAGGTTTCGTGGTGACGTATGGCTTTCATGGAGTACATGGTCGCATCCTGCCAGTAGCGACGGGCATCAAACTGGCCAATCCCGAGTTAACCGTCATCGGCGTTGGGGGAGACGGCGACGGCTATTCGATAGGAATGGGACACTTTCCTCATGCCGCCCGGCGTAATATCGATATCACCTATATTGTCATGAACAACCAGATTTACGGCTTGACGAAAGGGCAAACCTCGCCCACCAGCTCTACTGGTTTCCAGACCAAAACCACCCCGTTTGGCAGCGTGGAGGGGGCTATCAATCCCTTGCAGCTGGCTATTGTGTCGGGGGCAACTTTCGTGGCGCGCGGCTACTCCAGTATGCCCAACCAGCTGGCGAAGGTTCTCGTCGAAGCGATTAAACACCCGGGCTTCGCTCTGGTGGATGTATTTAGTCCGTGCGTCACTTTCAACAGAGTGCAGACCTACGACTACTTCAAGGGCAAGGTATACGAGATACCGGATACGCATGACCCGACGGACAAGTTTGCTGCACTGCGTCTGGCGGAGCAAGAGGAGCCGTTCCCGGTAGGCATCCTGTACCGCGTAGACCGCCCCACGCTGGACGAGCAGGTAGCGGTGATCAAACAACAAGCGTACACTCCAGCCCCCAGCGTGGAACAGCTGTTCAGACGTTACCAGTGAGAGTGTTCGGAAAAGTAGGGTGATGGAATGGTTTGACTTATCACGTAGCCTGCTCTGCAGAGGAGCGCAGCGCGTGAAGGTTTCCTCAGATGGAAATCTGGGCCCAGGAAAGGAAAAATCCGCCTTTGCGGATTGAGGCAAACTAAGCGCCCATTGTCGCCTTGAGCGTTAGCAACAGGTCGCAAGAGAAGCTTCGCTGTCGCTCACCATGACGGTAAATGTCATCCTGAGCGTTAGCGAAGGGTCTCAGATGCTTCGCTGTCGCTCAGCATGACAACACTGGAGGGTCGCGCCCATCGCGACCTGAAAGGTTTTCTGATGTGGCATGGGCGTCCCGCCCATGAACCACGCGCACGATGCGTGTGCCACTGGAGGGTCGCGCTCCGTCGCGACCACACAAACAGGACAGCTTGATCCCATTTTTCGTATACCCTCGCTACCAGTAATCTCGGCTGTCAGCACGTGCAGCTCCATTCGAGTAGCACTTGATTGGGCGCCAGCCTTCGCTGGCTTCAGGAATGGGGAAGCGCTTTCACTGTGAATGTGGGCAAAGGAGAGGCATTATCTTTTCCACGAGCCATAACCCTTTTTCCCGTTGCCTCGTCTAAGAGGAGGAATGCTCTCGTAAAGGGGGAATGCGCTATGCGCGTGGGTGTGATTATGGGTGTTTTGCTGGTATGCCTCGCCTCGATGGCAATGGCGCAGGGTGTGCTGATTACGCCTGATGATGCGCGAGGTCAGCCCTTTCAGGTGAAGCAGCATCTGGTAAACGTGTCTATCCGCGACGGTGTAGCAGAGACCACCATCGAGCAGACCTTTGTAAACACGACCGACGTGCCCCAGGAAGGGGAGTACTGGTTCCCCGTACCCGAGGGAGCGGCAGTGACCCGTTTTACGCTCACCATCGGCGATCGTGCCGTAGAGGCGCGCCTGCTGCCTAAAGAAGAAGCGAGGCGTATTTACGAGAACATCGTGCGTCGCCGACGCGACCCTGCCCTGCTGGAGTTTGCCGAGCGCAACCTGTTGCGTGCTCGTGTGTTCCCCATCCCGCCTAAAGGCGAACGGCGCATCCAGCTGCGCTACACTGAGACTCTGCGACGCGAGGGCGAAGTGAACCGCTACCTGCTGCCTCTGCGGGCAGCGCGGGCGGCCTCCAAACCGCTGGGCTACCTGCGAGCGCGGGTAGAAGTGACCACCAGCACTCCACTGACCCATGTCTACTGCCCTTCCCATCCCGAAGCGGTAGTGAAGCGTGAAGGAGCCAGCCGCGCGGTCATCGAGTGGAGCGCGGAGAGCATCCTGCCTGAACGCGACTTGCAGGTGTTCTACAGCACCTCTTCTGAGAAGTACGACCTGCGCGTGCTTACCTATCGCGCGACAGGCGACGGCTATTTCGTGCTTCTGCTGGCGCCCAACAGCGAACAAAAACCACCGAGGATGCCCAAGCACCTTGTGTTTGTGTTCGACAGAACGGGCAGCATGGCAGGCGATAAAATCAAGCAGGCGAAGGAAGCTCTGGCTTATTGCGTGCGCAGCCTGCAACCCGAGGACCGTTTCAACATCATCCTGTTCAACGAGCAACCGCAGAAGCTGTTCGACGGGCTGGTTCCCGTCACACGTGAGCACGTGGATAAAGCGGTACGCGAAGTGCAAGCGCTGACCGCACAGGGCGGCACCAACATCGCCGACGCGCTTCGAGAGGCGCTGCGCCTGTTCTCCAAGGAGGAGAGCAACGCTCTGCAGGCTATCGTGTTCCTCACCGATGGCTTGCCCACCGTCGGCGAGACCGA